>JAISQS010000210.1 GCA_031274045.1 Planctomycetaceae bacterium
CCTGCGTTTTGCGTTGGTTTGTTGGCGTTTGGTGTTTTTACGATAGTCGCGCAGCGACGACATCATGCATAACCGGTGATGTAGCGAAGCGGAATCACCGGAACGCGACTTGTGTGGTATAACGAGGGCGGGACGCCCGCGTTCCAGTCCGTCGCCGCTTCGCGGCAATTTCTTTTCACTTACCGCGCAGCGGCAAAATTGTGTGATATAACGGGGCGGGATGTGTGTGATCTGGTTGGGGTGTTGTTGTGCGGTTTATTTGTCTTTGATGTCTAGGATTGTTTTGACCAATGTTTTATTGTATGATGTTTTGGTTAAATTGGTCTGTCTTTATCGGTAGTCGCAGATGATAAAATTTGCTTGAGAAAATCGAATGTTTCAACTCCTCCAATTGATGCGGCGATGTCGTTTGACAATGGCAGATTCGGAATGAAGAACACAACGTACAGCGAATTTTGTTGACGGAAGAGCGGGCTTGCCGCAAGTAAGCTCGCGAACTTAAACGGAATTTTGACCGCAAATAGTTTATAAATTGTGGAGAAATTTTTTCAAATGAAATGTCAAAAATGTAACAAGCCTGCAATGTTTCACATTACAGAACTTACCGGCAATAAACCGCAAGAACATCATCTTTGCGAAGATCACGCTCGCGAGTATCTTGACGATTCTTCACGCAATTCCGAACCGTCAATTTCCGGCAATCTCGCCGCAGAACTTGCAGAAAGCCCAATAAACAGCAGCAACAACTCAATGACCAAAATGGCAGCAGAATTACAAGCTATCGACCAACAACTTTGCCCAATTTGCGGAATCAGTTTTTACGAATTTCGTAATCGCGGTCGTCTTGGTTGTGCTAATGATTATGATTGTTTTTCGGTGCAACTTGAGCCGTTGATACGGAATATTCACGGCGCAACTACTCATTCCGGCAAGTCGCCAAAAAAACCAAATCTCAATCAAAATAATAGCTCGCAACTAATCAAATTACGCCGTGATCTGGACAACGCAATCGGTAGTGAGGATTATGAACTTGCGTCTCGGATAAGGGATACGATTTTTGAGTTGGAGAAGAAATAGTACGGATTCGGCGCGGAATCCAAATCATTAACAAAGAGGTCATCTAAATTATGGACGCAATGCTTTCGCGGTTGAGCCGATGGTTACGCGGTGACGGAATGGAATCTGATATAGTCGTTTCAAGCCGGATACGTTTGGCTCGGAATTTGGCGGGTTATCCGTTTATGACTCGCGCGACGGAATCAGATCGGCGCGGGATACGTGATATTGTTTTTCGGTCGGCGGAGGAGTGTTTTGGCAAATCGCGGTTTTATTTTGTTGAGTTGGAATCGGTGTTGCCTCTTGACCGTCAATATCTGCTCGAACGCCAACTCATCAGCCGTGAGTTGATCGAATCGTCAGGGATTCGTGCGGCGTTGATAGAGAAGGAAGAGGCGTTTTGCATAATGATCAACGAAGAAGATCATTTGAGGATTCACGCAACTTCGAGCGGATTTGAGCCGGAGAAAATTTGGGAGTTGGTCAATGAAATTGATGACAAACTTTCGGAGTATTTGCCGTATTCGTTCCATCACGAATTAGGTTATTTGTCTGCTTGTCCAACGAATGTCGGTACGGGGTTGCGGGTGAGTGTAATGTTGCATCTTCCGGCGTTGGCAGCAACAAAAGAAATCGATAAAGTCTTTCGGAGTTTGCAAAAAGTCAATCTCGCAATTCGCGGATTGTACGGCGAAAATTCGCAACCGGTCGGAGACTTGTACCAAATCAGCAACCAAATAACTTTGGGCAAGACAGAATTAGAGTTGATCGCAACATTGCAAAATTTTGTCCCGCAAATTTTAAGTTACGAACGTCAATCGCGTGACTTCCTGCTCAAAGAACAACGCGAAGTGTTGTTGGACAGATGCAGTCGTGCGGTAGGGTTATTGAAGACTGCGCGGACGATTGGCAGCGTGGAGACGTTGCATCATCTATCAAGCCTCCGGCTTGGCATCAACATGGGAATAATCACCGACATCAGCATAAAAGATGTAAACCGTCTATTCCTAAATTCGCAACCCGCTCACCTGCAAAAAATGCTGGGAAAAGAACTAAACCAAAACGAAAGAGATATTAACCGCGCAAAATATCTACGCGAAAATCTCGGAACAATATAACAGAATGCGAGAGCGGAATGAGAATAGAAAAATGAAAAAAAGTTGTGTGAATTTATTTGCAGGTCGTGGGGCTTGCAATGTTGTGTCTGTTGCAATAGAATTTCGCCCCCTTGTTGACGTGTGGTGCGTCGGCTTGTGTTTTTTGCAAATAAACTCAATGACGAAGTGAACAAATTCTGTCATGTTTTTTTGCAAGAATTGTTTTACAGTCGCTTATGCTTTCGGTTTCGTTTATGTTCGCGGGATTATCTACTGAAGCCCGCTTTTTTAATTGAGATTAACGAAATTTGAAGTGTTTTGCGTAATATATCGGAGGCGGTAAGGCGGTAGACTTTGCCTTTATTTTGAACCTTATTCGACTTGATGATTCGAGTATTAGAGTAGTTCCCAATTTACAAACAAATTAACCAGACAAAAAAATGAAAATTTCCTGCGAACGTAATAAATTTTCCCAATCGTTTCTATTGGTCGCATCTGTCGCTTCCGTGCGTGATGTCCGACCGGTTCTTCAAAACGTCAAAATAACTGTTGACAAAAACGGCGTGTTGCTTCAGGCAACCGACACCGAACTTGGAATACGGTATAAAGTGGACGATTGCAAGATAATCGAGAAGGGAGAAGCGATTCTGCCAACTAAACATCTCAAAAGAATTCTCGTCGAAAGCAACGAAGAAGAATTGACAATAGAGAGCGACAACGACAAAACCACCGTTAGCGGTACACGAAGTAATTATACTTTGAACACACAACCGGCAGATGAATTTTCGGATGTTGAGAAATTTGCCGAACAAGCTTACCATGAGATTGAGTCGGATATATTTGCCGAAGCGATTCGCCGGACTCTTTTTGCAACAGACACGGACAATACAAAGTATGCGTTGAGCGGCGTGTTTTTTGAACTGCTGGACGACCGCTTCGCGGCAGTCGCAACCGACGGCAGACGGCTTGCATTCCAAGAAGGTGTCGCAAAATGCTTCAAAGATCATCGGGTTGAAACATCGATCTTTCCTGCACGCACCCTTCAAGTAATCGAACGGGCAATCCCAAGCGAAAATATTCCGGTAAAAATTTCCGTTTCAACAACTCGCGCATTGATTCAATTCGGTAATATTGAGTTTTATTCGCGTCTGCTTGAGGGGCGTTTTCCGCGTTGGCGAAATATCATTCCCGAAGAGGACAAGAAAACGCAAATTGATATTCTTGCCTCCCCGTTCGCGTCTGCCATCAAACAAGCCGCCATCGTCACAACAGATAAACAACCCGGCGTAAATATCGTTTTTGAGAAAGGCAAATTGATTACATCCGGCAGCGGCAGTGAGATTGGGGCTTCGTCAATTGAAACGCCGGTCGCATACGACGGCAAACGATTACAGATCAAAATCGACCCGCGTTTTTTGATAGAATATTTACGCGTTTTGAATGCCGAAAAGAATGTGTCGTTGTTCTTAGGCGAGGACGGCGATCCGGTAAAACTCAAAACAGAAGA
Source organism: Planctomycetaceae bacterium (assembly GCA_031274045.1). GTDB lineage: Bacteria > Planctomycetota > Planctomycetia > Pirellulales > Thermoguttaceae > WRKP01. The sequence continues at coordinate 3,661 of JAISQS010000210.1, forward strand.
CGACTACGTTTATGTTGTGATGCCGCTTTCATAACCCAATGTACCGTGTCTGTTATCTTGTGTTACGTACTAGAACAGGCGTTAGACGGGAAGGCGGAAGGCAACAAACCTAACGCCTACCCGCCTAACGCATAGCGACTTCTCGACCAACGCCCCAATAATAACAAGTCTATGTTGAGACCTCGCGAATCTTTCGTGTCTCTGCATATATTTTGCGCAACGAAATATTTTATTTGTTGTACAAAAGGTTGCCAATGACACGAAGGTTTTGATCTTGAACGTATCGGTTTTTTTTACCTTTCACGCCTTTACACACAACACAATATTTTTCATTTCGCACGGAGACACAAAGAACACGAAGAATACAATAAACTTGTTCCGTAACCAAAAACAAAACGATATAAAACAAGTCTATTGTTATTTGTCAACATATTTTACAGATTATACAGATTATACAGATTAGTTTTTTATTAAATCTGTTAAATCTGCGCAATCTTCTGAAGTTTACCGTCCAATGTTACCCGCCAACAAAATCCGAAATAATCAGAAAAATTCCTTACTTTGTTGTTCTCCGTGCCTTTGTGTGCAACAGAATAAAATGTAATTTTGGCTTGGTGAGTTGGTATCTGATTGTTGGTAAAGTCTAGTGCTTGTATTGTGATTTTTTTGTGGTATACTTCCCCGCCGTATTGGTTGCGGTGGTGGGGGCGTGATTTGGTGGTGAGTTGTTGTAGTTGGCTGGTATGTCGCGTTTCTCTCGGTGCGTGTGGATTGGAACACGATGTGTGTGGATTGGAATTAACTAATAATTAACTTGGAATTTTCGTTTTGAAGGCAGAAGAGAATACACTCACGTCAGTCAATGTTTTAGTTGCTGACGATGATCCGGCTATATTGCGTCTCCTTACGCATTTACTTGAGCAAGGGGGACATCGCGTCCGAACCGCAGCGGATGGGAATCAGTGTCTTCAAATGATATTGCAAGACTGCCCTGATGTTTTGATTACGGACTGGGTTATGCCGGGTTTGGACGGACTTGAGATTTGTAGAAGGGTCAGACAACTGCACATGAGGAAAGTGTTGCCGCACTATACTTATATACTTCTGCTCACGGCGCGGAATGGCAAAAAATCTTTTATTGAGGGTCTTGAATCCGGTGCGGATGATTTTGTTGAGAAGTCTGTCGGTAGTCTGTCGGATTTGCGAATTGAGATAATGACGCGGATGAAAGCGGCTTTGAGAACTCGCAAATTGGAAATCGATCTCGAATTCGCCGCGAAATATGATTCTTTGACTCAACTTCTAAACCGCGTAACTTTTTTTGAGTTAGCCCAAGTGACATGGGAACGATCCATCAAAAACAAGTTTCCTTTGTCTGTTGTGATGTTCGATTGCGACTTTTTCAAGCGTGTCAACGACATTCACGGACACCAAGCCGGTGACGCGGTACTTCGCGAGATGGCATCTATTTTGCGGGGATTTTCGAGATCGTCGGATATAATTTGTCGTTATGGCGGTGAGGAGTTTTGTGTTCTTTTGCCGGGTTGCAACGAGAAGACTGCGTGGAATTGGGCTGAACGGATAAGGCAACAATTCGAATGTAACCCAATCAAGCACGGTACGCTTGATATTGCAATAACCGCGAGTTTCGGTATTGCGGAGCGGAAGGATGACACGACGGTTCTTGATCAATTGATAGAACATGCAGATCAAGCTCTGCTTTTTGCGAAGGAGTCGGGGCGGAATAGTTGTGTGCGGTTTACGGAGACGTTGGTGCATGATTCGGACACGGCGAAGGTTGCGGGGATAAATGATCTGTTTAGGGGGGTTACTGCTGCTGACGTGATGACTCCTTTCACGCTCACGATCAACGCGACTGAAACGGTTGCGTCTGTTGTTGATTTTTTCTTGAAGACGCGGATTGATGCTTTGCCGGTGGTCAGCAGTTCGGGCAAGCTGGTCGGCATGGTATCGGAAATGACGTTCATACCTCTCATCGGTAATTTGCCGCGATGGAAAGAGCCGATTGGCGACCTAATATCGCGCAATATTGTTAGCTATCCGGTAAACACGCCGCTGCAAGTAATATTCAATTTTCTTTGCCGTGTTTCCGCCAAACAGATTCTTTTGATCGATGACGGTGCCCCGATAGGATACATCAACCGAACGCCGTTATTGCTTTGGCTGCGAAATCAATGGGCAGTCACTACCGGCAGATTCAACGACATACTGCACGAAACGCAAATGATAGATTTGCCGTATAAAAGTTTGAAGGATTCGGTTGGTGAGTTGATGAGTGAGTTGGCGTTGCTTGATGAGGCTATTACGAAACACAGCATAGCGGAAGATTGGGTAATTGACAGGGACAAACTCGTCGCTCTCATCTCAAAATCACAAGATATAATGGACAACGTCCTACGCCTAACCTCACAAAAAACCAACGCAAATTCCGGCAGTCTGGCACAACTCGGAATCGTATAACATAAGACAAAAAACGTGTTGACGTGAAGCTGTGAACTTGACTATACACGTGAACATCTCGTCTGTTGTATTTAGCGCAACGTAAAATGATTCTCGTTTGGACAATGGCTCTTTTTATGTTTTTATGTTGCGTCTTAACGCGAAACAATAAAAATTTTTGCAAAACCAATCCGCAACCGGTGACGAATTTTCTCCTCCCCTAATAACCGTGAAGCTCCTCGCCGCACAACGGCAAACGGACTGGAACGCGGGCATCCCGCCCGCCTAAGTGCATTAGGAAACCGAATAAGTTTGGAAGGAACGCCAAGACGTGTTGGAGAACGTAAGGTGGGTAACCGACCGCCGGGCGGTTACGTCGGCGTACTCGCCGACAACTGGAGCGTCAAAACGCATCGGTTACCCACCTTACGTTTGCCAACCCGTTTTGGTGTTCCGTTCCAACTTGTTCGGTTCTATTACGCACAGAGGCGGGCGGGACGCCTTGCTATACCACACATCTTTTTTTGGTATTGATCAGGTTTGTGAAAATTTGTAGAATGCGCGAGAATTTGTAGAATGTGCGAGATTGATTGGAGTGGTGGTTTGGGGGGATTATTTT
>JAISQS010000240.1 GCA_031274045.1 Planctomycetaceae bacterium
CGTATATTGATTGTTTGTTTTTCGGATATGTTGAAAATAGTACGCGGATTGCCGCTGTTGTCGGCACTTCGTCTCCGTTTTCCCCATGCGGAATTGGCGTGGTTGGCAGAAGAATCCAATACGCCCCTGCTAAACAGGCTGTTGACATTGGATCGTTTGATCATTGTCAAAGAACATTGTTTGGACTCGTGGCACGGCATTATGCAACTCCGCAACCGCCTTCAAAACTTTGCCCCAGATGTTACAATCGACTTGCAAAACAAATTCGGCAGCGCACTCGCCGCGTGGATTTCCGGCGCAAAAGTTCGTATCGGATTCGGCGGAAAAGAAGGTCAAAAAATCGGAAAATGGCTCAACAATAACCTAATAATCCCAGACGCAGAACACATAATCGAACAAAATATGCAACTCCTACAACCCTTCGGAATCTACGGCTCAAGCATCAGCTTCGATCTGTTCGAATGCGAAATGGATCGATACTCCGCACAAAAAATATTAGACCGAAGCGGCTTGCACGGGAACTTTGTGATTGTCTGCGTCGGTGCCGATTTGGAATCGAAATTGTGGCGCGAAGAACGTTACGCCGGCTTGACGAAATATCTATTCGAACAATGGAACCTCCCGTCATTGGTAGTTTGGTCAAACGATAACGAACACAAAATTGCAGAACGAATCGTAAACAATTCCGACAGCTCCGCAATCTTAGCACCCCAAATGACACTAAACGAATTCGCCGCCACCGCTCGCCTGTCAACATTGGTACTCGGCACAGATTCCACCATGCTCCACACCGCCGCCGCCATCGGAACAAGATGCTGCGGATTATTCGGAACAGTCAACGCAACAAAAAACGCACCATACGGCGAAAAAAACAGAATCATCCAAAAATTACTCTCAACACACAACACCAAAAAAAACATCAAAACACACATGGACGCAATCGATGTACAATCAGTTTGCAACACCTGCGACGAAATGCTCGCCGAAATCATAGAACCCCCAAAAATGAAAATAACCCCCAAAAAAACCGCAAAAAAAGCCGCATAACACAAACACAACTCGCCGCCGAAAAATATTTCATTGCCCATCAACAACAATTTGAAACACACCATCCCAAACAATTTCAAAACCAATACAGTTGAAAAAAACAAAACCAAAAACCGACTAACTCAAAACGAAAACCAAAAAACAATAATGGATAACATAGCAGTATACTCCCGCAGAGCGCACGAACTTGAAGCAATACTTAGTCTGAGCAGACTTCTCAGCTCCGGGCATAACCAACAGGTGATTTTGTCATCAACGCTTGCCCTTCTCAATGACGAGCTTGGTTTGCAGCGTGGATTGATTTTGTTGTTTACGCCGGATAAAGAGGGCTTAATATTGGAGGTTGCACAAGAGGCGACCATGTTTAAACGTGGGAAGTTGACATATCGAAGAGGCGAAGGAATAGTCGGGCAAGTAGTCGAAACAGGATTGCCCGTAACAATTCTCAAAGTCTCCGAAGAACCAAATTTTCTCGACCGAATATACAACAGACGACAAAAGAATACCGGCGAAATAAGTTTTATTTGCGTTCCGATAGTTTGCGAGAGCGAGGTTCTTGGTACGCTTTCGGTTGATCGTGTTTACGATGGCGATGTAGTTTCTCTTGACCACGACATGCACTTCTTGAAAGTGGTCGCAAGCATGATCGCATACGACGTAAAAATTCGCCGCCAATCCGCCGCAATTCATAGTTCACTTGAACAAGAAAACACAAGATTGAAGAACGAATTGCGTGAACGCTTTCGCCCCGAAAACATAATCGGAACTTCCAACGCAATGCGCGAAGTATACCAAGCCATCCATCAAGTCGCCCCGAGCGACGCGACCGTTTTGATTCGCGGCGAATCCGGCACCGGCAAAGAACTCGTAGCACACGCGATTCATGTTGCCAGCTTGCGGGCAAAGCAGCCGTTTGTCAAAGTGAATTGTGCGGCGTTGAATGAGAATTTGTTGGAGAGTGAGTTGTTTGGACATGAGAAGGGTTCGTTTACGGGCGCGGTTGCGCAGAGGAAGGGGCGAGTTGAGGAGGCGGAAGGAGGGACTTTATTCCTCGACGAAATCGGCGATTTTTCCCCAATCATTCAAATCAAATTATTGAGAGTCTTGCAAGAAAGAACATACGAACGAGTCGGAAGCAATACATCACGCAAAGCAGACATCAGACTAATTTGCGCAACAAACAGGAACCTCGAAGCGGCAATGGAAAGCGGAACATTCAGAGAAGATTTGTACTACCGAATCAATGTTTTCCCGATGATGTTGCCGCCGTTGCGTGATAGAAGCGGCGACATCATGCTTCTCGCAAATCATTTCATTGAGGCGTACTCAAAAAAGATGAAAAAGCAGATCAAACGAATCGGTCCATCGGCGATTGATCTGTTGACGAGTTACAGATGGCCCGGCAACGTGCGCGAGTTGGAAAACACAATCGAGAGAGCAATCCTCGTAAGCCAAGACGGAGTAATTCACGGTCACAATTTACCGCCGACTTTGCAATCTTCAAAAGTAACAAACACCATCGGAACGGGAACGTTTGAGGAGCGTGTTGCGGTTTTTGAGCGGGACATAATAATGGACGCGCTAAAACGGAGCAGAGGAAACATGGCAGCCGCCGCCATCGATCTCGGAACAACATCAAGAATACTTCGATACAAAGTAAAACAATACAACATCGACCCAAAACAATTATCAAGATAAGTTACCCACAAAATTTCTACCGGCAGCTAAAGTAAACGAAATGAGTTGATGAAATGATTTTGTTTGTTTGGTCTATTTTGTTTGTTTCGTATTCTCTAAAAAAAATATGTAGAGGATTCAAAAATGTTTTCAGTTCAATGCACAACTTGCAACGCGAAGTTGGTGGTCAAAAAAGATCATCTAATCGGTCAAATTCTGGCTTGTCCGAGATGCGGCGGAATGGTTCTTATCGAACCGCCGAAACCAAAACCGACAACGAACGAAGTAAACGTTGACACCAAACCGGCAGAACAATTACAAGATAATTTGCCAAACGAAACCGACCAACAAAACACCCCAAACAAAGAATCAACCCCCAACCAAAATATCCCCACCGCCGAAATAAACAACAATCCAACAAACCAACCCCACAACGAAAACACACAAAACCAAAACATAAACAACACCACACAACCAAACACAACTATTGATACCAATCTTCTTGATCACGAATTTCGCAGACGAAAGATCATGCTCGCAATTCTTGCCGCGCTTCTTGCGATGTTGATTGTTACCGGCGGATTTTTATTTGTACAAAAAAATGATCCGAACAAAAAAATTGTATCAATAAACAATCAGCCGATTGATAACTCAAAAATTATTGAGCCGAAAATTGACAAGCCAAAGATTGACGAACCAAAGATTGACGAGCCGAAAATTGACAAGCCAAAAATTGACAAGCCAAAAATTGATGAGCCGAATGACAATGTTGAAAATAAGAATCCGAAGCCAGATAATCCCGAATCAAAAGAACCGCACAAACCTGACGATAAGATTGAAACATCCGCAGACCGACCTGTCCCTAAACCGAATCCTGATGACGAGCCGCTCTTCTTGCCGGATCACCCAAAAAACTTCAACCACACACAGCCGCAAACAACCAATGACCCCAAAACCGCCCCAACCGAAAACTCTCTCCCGAATACGTCCGACTTGGGTAAGCCGGAATCTAATTCGCCGGAAAATTATTTGCGGGATTTGGTCAAGAAGCCGTTGATTGATGGTGCGGGGAGATCGGCGGCGATTGTTCGTGTTGATGTTGCGGTGCGTTTGCGACAGCCGCTTGTTGGGATGAAGTTTGATAGTGTGCCTTTGATCAATATCGTTCGTACTATTTCAAATTTGACTGAGATTCCTGTTTCATTTGACATGAACCAACTCCGCGCGTTCGGTGTGAAGATTGATCAACCCGTGTCGAGCGTAATCGAAGCGGGGACTGTCAGCGAAATTCTCGAAAAGATTCTAAAACCGCTCAACCTTGAAGCCGTCATAGAAAACGATCAATTGACAATTTCCATTCCGCCAAAGAATCGCGATCGTTTGATGGAGGAGACGATTGATGTTTCGGATATTGTCAAGGCAACAGCGAAAGAATCAGACGCGGACAAATTAACAACGGAACGAATCGCGGAGATTTTGGCGAAATTGATCGATCCGGCTCAACTCAAAATTTATAAGGCGGGGAGTAATAATATTGAGACGGGCGGAGTTGATTTGCGGATACTTGTTGAGGCGAATGTGTTGATTGTTCGTGCGTATCGTTGGCATGTTGATCAGTCGATTCGTCTTGTTGAGCAGATTAGGGCGATGCGCGGGCTGCCGCATAAAACGCAGATTACGAATGAAGATTTAGCACCGGAAGTTTTCGGATGGGATGTTGTCGAAGAGCCGCTGGTGTTGAATTATTATCAACCGGCAACGATTGCGGCGATATTGGGGCAAATTGAAAAGACGGAGATATTCAAAAAGAATTTTTTCGTGGTTGATCATAATGAATTGCACAAGGCGAATGTATCTTTTGCCCAAATGAGCGGAGTTGTGCGAGCGAATAATATTACGCTCAATGAGACATTGGAGCTGTTATTCGCGTCGGTAGATGATGTTCCTTTGACGTACAGAATTGTCAAGGAGAACGTCTACGAAATAACCACCGCCTACGCCGCAAAAAAAAATAAAAACATGAGCGTCGAGATTCATTGTTACAAAATCCCTGACAACATCGACAAGACAGACAACACCGACAAGACCGACAACACCAACATCGATAACACCGACGAAAAAAACAATACCAAAAACCAAAACGACAGCACAGACACAAAACAAAACAACGCCGATGCCGATGATTTAGTGGCGGAATCGCCGGAGCAGATAGTTGAGACGATTCGGCGAGCTATTGAGCCGGCTTCGTGGTATATTGCGGGCAACTCTTCCGGCGTGAACGGTAACATAAACGGCAACATAAACGGCAAGGGTGATATTGTGATTGACCGGATTTCGTCCTGCTTAATCATACGTCAAAGTCAACCGGTACAGCGGCAAATACGAGCGTGGTTCAAAAAACGTTGATTTGATTTGTGTTGTTGTGTGGATTTATTTGGTGTTCTTTTTTTTCGTGTATTGATCTGTGCAAATTGCTATTGACATGATCGCGGGTAAAACATTATTATCCGCGCATCGGTTCTTTTGGGTTATGGATATTTGCGGCGGGCGGTTAATTTTCGAGTTGCTCAACCGATTCTTGTCCCTTTGTCAAAAAACGCTAACCAGACTAGGTCAAAGAAAGATTAAACCAATGTTAAAACGAGAGTATAAAAATAAAAATAAAAATATAGTTCCGAATCAAAACACCAACACGCTATTAACCAAGACGGCATACGATAGTAGTGTGATTCCGCGTGGTGTTTTGCCGTCGTCGTCTGTGGTTTTGCGGGCGGAGGGTTTGGTTAAGGTTTACGGGAAACGGCGAGTGGTGGACGGAGTCAGTTTTTACGTCAACAAAGGGGAGATTGTCGGATTGTTGGGACCGAATGGTGCGGGGAAGACGACAAGTTTTCGGATGGTGTGTGGTTTGATTAGTTCGAATGGCGGGATTGTTTATTTGGGTCCGCATGACATCACGAATTGGCCCATGTATCGCCGGAGCCGCGAAGGTGGAATGGGATATTTGCCGCAAGATAAAAGCGTATTCCAGAAGTTGAGCGTGCAAAATAATCTGCTTGCCGTGATGGAAATGATCGGAGTACGGCGGCAAGATCGGCATGTGCGTTGCAATGAGCTTTTGGAAAAATTCAAGTTGACGCATTTGCGGAGAAACATGGGCGGGAGTCTTTCGGGCGGGGAAAAGCGGCGGCTTGAAATCGCGCGTGCTTTGGTCTCCAACCCAAAAATAATACTCCTCGACGAGCCTTTCGCGGCAGTCGATCCGATCACCGTTACAAGCATTCAAACTATCATACGCCAACTCGCAATCGAAGGAATCTCCATTCTAATCACCGACCATTCCGTTCAGGATACTTTGCAAATCACGCATAGAAGTTACGTGATCAGAGCGGGTCAGGTACTTTGTCACGGGACTCCCGAAGAAGTATTGAACAACGCCGAAGCGCGAAAGGTTTACTTTGGCGAAAATGTCAGTGTCGGACAAATTCAGTCGGCTTCATTGCACCCGCGCCGTCAGGATAACTTTTTCCCAAACGACAACAACTCCAACCCAAACAACACCAACACACCCGCCCCCCCGCAACAAACAAAACACCACAACACAACATCAGACCCGCTCCGCCCCGACGATTTACCAATCATATCCGGCGGACGTATGATTGAACCGAATTTTAACAGCAATCAAAACGCAAGACCCGAACTACGACCGGAATTGATTTTGCCGACCGATGCCAATTTAAGATCAGGGATCAACAGAACACGCCCCGAAATAACACAACAACCGGATATTTCAACCCAACCAAACGAAGCACAAAATGAGTTTGTGGTGTCGGGTAGAATTGATACGCAGTCGCCTTTGATAAAGGGGAGTATAAATTCGTCACGTACAACCACACGCCGATTGATTCCATCAACTTCCTCGTCAATCTTGCCCCCAAACTCAGAACGCTCAACCGTGCGGCAACCATCAACAAACCAACAAAAAAACCACGACACGCCGCCAACCGCATCCGGCATAATGCGAGTTCTCGGCACAATGTTCTTCGGAAAAAACAGCTAATCTTTTTTCGCGTTTGTGATCGTAAGGTAGGCAACTGACCGCCGGGCTTTCTTGGTGAATAGTGTTGCCAGTAAATCATTATTGCTCGCCGACAACTGGATCGCCAACACGCACCGGAATTTCTATCGCCCAAAACCAAAAAAACGTTGACGTTGTAGGGGCGAGGCTTGCCCTCGTCCCGAAGGGGCTGGAAACGTGTTGATATATCAAGCCTTTAACCTCATTTCCACCTAATTTTCTTAACAAAACAACCTCAATAGACAATGAGTTGTCCCAAACACAAAACCTCATTACCTCATTATTTTTTCTTTATTTTTAATGAGGTAATAAGGTTTGCGGGATATATGATATTCCGTTGTTACTGATGTTGTTTTGTTGTAAAAATTAGGTGGCAATGAGGTTTTTTTGCCAGTAGAAATTCCGACACATTTCACGCACTGTTTCGTCGGTAGCAAGCTACCGTTGCTAACGTCACGTTACGCGAATGCGTTTATGATTCCGTGTATACTTTTTACACTTGAAAATTCTTTTTTTAACAAAGTCATCGTGACAATTTGTACAATCAATTTTGAGTCTTAACCGAACCGCGCCGTACTTATAAAATCCGCGCCCTTAGTAGCAAAGTAATCCATAAAATCGCGCCCTTATTTTCCCTTATTCGTAGCGTTTTAATAAGGAAATAAGGGCGCGAATTTGAGAAAACTTTGGGCTACTAAGGTTGTTTTGTTTGGGAAAAATCAGGTAAAAATAAGGTTTGTTTTAATATCGCGTTAACAATTTTCACTGAATATATTACGCTGATTTTTATTTGATAAAGTTTTTCATAGAAGGTTTTTTCACAAAAGGTATGAACGGTAGCGGAAGTTTGGAATATTCTTTCTTGACCATTCATTACCTTTCTGTGAGTTGTCTTGTCCAAGTTTCTTGTGCGTCAAAAATAACCAATTCGGTTATAATTTTTTCCTCACGTTCTCGAACTCGCAGGTTATGCCTTTTATGTTCGAAATCTCGGTTTTGAATGTTGGTTTGATACTGAAAAACAATGATGTCCCTGCTTCCCAAAAACCAAAATTTCAAAAGTGTTTAACAGACCCGCGACTTAATACGTAATTAAGGGCGAAATATAGTCATCCAAATAATCAAAAAAAGATTTGGTTTGTGGTTGACGTAGTTGACGTTGTAGTTCCTTTGCCTCCGCATGACCTTGATCCTCCGCTCTTTGAAGCCACGTAACTGCTTCTTTGTCGTCTTTCGATACGCCAGTTCCGAATGCGTAACAGAGTCCCAAAATACATTGAGCCGCCGCATAATTTTGTTCCGCTGCTTTTCGATACCACGTAACTGCTTCTTCTTCGTCTTTCGATACGCCAGTTCCTTTGGAATAACAGAATCCCAAACGAAATTGAGCCGCCACGTAATTTTGTTCAGCAGCTTTTCGAACCCACGTAACTGCTTCTTTTTCGTCTTTCGATACGCCTGTTCCGAATGCGTAACAGCCTCCCAAATTAAATTGAGCCGCCGCATAATTTTGTTCCGCCGCTTTTCGAACCCACGTAACTGCTTCTTTTTCGTCTTTCGATACGCCAGTTCCATGGGCGTAACAATATCCCAACCAATATTGCGCCGCCGCATAATTTTGTTCCGCCGCTTTTCGCCACCACGTAACTGCTTCTTTTTCGTCTTTGTCGACACCGATTCCATGAAAATAACATAATCCATACAAATATTGTCCCTCTGGAATGTTCTTTTCTGCTGCGTTTATCCATACTGATAATTTTTTTGGATGGTTTGTTAAAAGGCATTCTTTTGAGTCTGTGTGTCGTGAATATTTCTCGCAATCTTCTGCCACAATTTTTTGCAAAAGTTCTAACCCTACCCCCATTTCCTGCCACTCAATCCGCAGACCTTGAATGCCCGTTTCTGTTAATGCAACAACTTTTAACGTGTTTTGCAATTTAGGATTTGGCAACAGCAATTCATTTTTGACGACACCTTTCCGAATCGTTTGATTGCTAAGTGTCTTTCCGTTCCAACGGATTTTAACTTTCCCCTCTCCGTAACTCAAAAGAAAAATTTTTACATTTTTGATATTTTTGACATCCTGATCTTGCGGATGTTCAAAGGTAAACTCAACACTATCGTCTTCAGCAAGTTTCCAATAAAATTTACCGTCACCAATTGCCGTAACGGTACCGCCGTCTGTTTTGGCTTCTACGCCTTTCAATGATTGAATTTTGCCGTTGGTAATAACAGCATACTTAACGCAATCAAACACCTCGCGCTCTTCCGCGAAGAGAAGTAACGGCGAAAAAAATAACAAGAGGGAATAAACGTATTTCATTGTTTGGTTATTTTAGTTGGAGGGTTAATAAAATGAGAAATGTATATTACAATACAACGTTTGTTACTGGACATAAGCCGTCACAAATTGCAAAGTTCCTGGGTGGAGGTTTAAAGCTTCACAGACTTTTGCGATGTTTTTTTGTAATTCTTCCTCTGTTAATGAATTGATTATCAAATCCGACAATTCTTCCGGTAGCCCGTTATCACTTGCAAAACCTTTTGCTGCCAGTAGAGCCTTTTCTTTATCAGCACTGAAGAGAGCATCTGCGAATTCAACGATGTTACCGCCACCCACTATTGCTTCGTCCGCTTCGAGTTTGATTTGATTCTTTGCTTTTTCATATTGTTGCCTACAAAATTCGCTAAACTCCGGAACGGGAACTTTGCTATTTGGGAATATTTTTTTAGAAATATTATCACCAGTCCACCCAGCAAGGTCTTGGATACTGTTGGCAGTCGCGTTGCCGACAATTGGGATAAATCTCAACGGTTCAGTAATCGTTCCTGCTACCCATTCAAGACACCTGCCAAAGAATGATCGTTTTTGTACTGGCCGCTTTTTGTTCATGGCAATCTGTTGACCAATATTACTGAACATTTGTTTGTTCGATGCAATAGTTGCCTCCGATGCCTGCCAAACACTTTGTTCGACCCGAGCAAAACCGCCACGGATTTCTGTTGCTACCGCTTGTAAATGTTTGTCTAATTGAGCAAGACGACGATTCGTCTCTTTGATCGACTGACCAATGTCCTTCAACTCGATTTTTATTTCCTGCAAATCTTTGTGAACCAACACAAGGTCATCATGCAGCACGTCCATTTTTTTTGAAAGCGTGTCGATTTTATTACCAAGTTTGGCAAATTCGTCACGCAACGTTTGAATGAGTGCTTCGTTATTTTCATCGAGAGTTTTTTGAATTGAGTCAAGTTTTGCTATCAATTCACGATGCCGGTTTTCACGACGTACCTCGAGAGCGGCATCGTAACGCTTGTAAACTTCAAGTATCACCCTTTCATAACGCTTGATACGATAACCTTCAGCGAGTCGCGTACCGTTTTTGATAATCGGTGTTTCATCGTTATTGTATCGGTGACTGTATTGTGTTATCCAATTTCCCCAATCCACAACAATTGCATTCGCATCGCCTTTTTTATCATCACTCTTGGCAAACTTCTGATTTTGAGTTTCCAATGCTTTTTTATAAGCCAATTCGGCGATTTGCGGGATTTGTGGGGCATCTGGAAATGTTTCGATGAAATGGTCATACTCTTCCTCTTTATCAAGGAGCGTAACAAATTCTGCCATCAAGGATTGCAAGTGTAGTTTGGCAACGTATGCCTGTTGCGTATTTGGATAACGTTGCATAAAGTCCGCATAGCCGGCTGCACGGTTTTCACGCCGATAAAGTTCAAAAACTTTTTGCAATGCAACTTGTGATTGCAATCGGTCAGGATACTTTTTGAGAAATTCATTGTATCCGTCAATCGTCGGACGACTAGATTCGATAGCATACCTCGCAACGAACGCGTGCGGCGCGTCCTCTGCGTCGGGATGCTCACGGAGAAATTGCTCCAATGCTATTTTGTCAGCAGGATCGATGTTTTGCCATTGGGTTGTGGCATTGTCGCCACAAACCGTAACGCCAAGCAATAGAAACAGAAGTGTGAGGAGAACAAAATGTCTCATGGTAAACATAATTGTGAGGGGTGAAAGGTGAAAGATAACTGTTGACTTCACGTTTTATGGAGCTACCCAAAAGCAAAATCAAACCCGAGCCAGTTATTGTAACTGAACGTTTTCAAAATGGCGAGGTGGGGGGAGGGGCAGTATCTCGTTATACCACACAAGTCATAAACGCATTAGCGTGATGTTAGCGACGGTAGCAATCTACCGACGAAATTGGGCGGTTTATGCGTTGGTGATCGTAAGGTGGGTAACCGACCGCCGGGCTTTCTTGGTGAATAACGTCGGCACAAGCCGACAACTGGATCGCCAAAACGCATCGGTTTACCAATCCGCCCTCCGTTTTGAACGTTTTGGTTTTGCCAATGCGTGTTCCGCCCCACTGTTTTCGGCTTGCTCCGCTCGCCGAAAACGTAACCGCCCAGCGGTCGGTTACCCACCTTACGTTGCCGATGCGTTTTCATATCCCATTGTCGGTTTGATGCCTACCATACGATCACCAACGCATAAACCACCCCATTTCGTCGGTAGCAAGCTACCGTCGCTAACGTCACGCGAATGCGTTTATGACTTGACGGTATAACGAGGGCAAGCCCACGACACTAACGTTTGATGTTGATTTATTTAATCGGGCTGGTAGATTTATGCGGCTAAAAAATCTGCTAACAATCAGGCAAAAATAGTTAGAAAGCTTGATAGTAGTTTAGAACAATAACCAAAAATTAAAAAAATAAAAAAGGAGAATAAATGTTATGAAGAGTTTGAAAAAATCGTGTGTGCTGGTGTTGGTTTTATTTTTCGGGGTGTTGCAAGTTTGGGCAACTCCGGTCTGCGGGGAGGACTTGTATGCGAGGTTTAAGAATCCGCCGATGGAGAATCGACCTTTTGTCCGTTGGTGGTGGACTGGGGATAAGGTTAATATTGACGAGCTGCGGCGCGAGATTGATGTTATGAAAGCAAACGGCATCGGAGGCGCGGAAATCAACCCGATAAAATTCACACCCGACGACGATCTCGGTATCCC
>JAISQS010000369.1 GCA_031274045.1 Planctomycetaceae bacterium
GTGAGTTGTGTTGAGGCGGAGCAGATTATTCTGTTTGGTTCTTATGCTTATGGAACGCCGCGAGAAGATAGTGATTTTGATTTTTATGTTATCTTGCCGGATGATTCGCCTTTGGAACGTCTCGAGGCAATGGATATTATCAATGGTTATCTTTTTGAAACATGTCCCAAATCCGTCGATATTCTCGTTAATTACAAAAATCGTTTCGATGAATTAAGTGTATTGCCCACATTGGCACGAAAAATTAAAAGAGAAGGAGTTGTTGTTTATGACCGTCACAGACCTAATTGACCAATAGTTTCAGAAAGCCGCGAGTGATTTGAGAATTGCACGGCAATTTTTGTTGCGCAATTTTAACCAATGAAATAATTCACGAAAAGACAATAGAATGATTTTTAACCGCAAAGTCCGCAAGGAAATTGGCGATGTTCTTTGCGTATTCTTTGCGTTCCTTTGCGGTTAAAAAATTCCCTAAATCATACAAGAACAATTACAGAACTTGACACTAAAAGGCTAGAGTGGCGGCTTCGTGTTCGTGTAGTAGTCGTTGACCTTCGAGTAGTATGATGACATCTTCTCCGACTTTGCCCATGCCTTGAATGTATTGTGCGCTTGCTGCGCCTCCTGTTTTTGGTGGTGGTGATATTTGGTCGTCGTCGATATTTCGTACTTCGTTGACGGTATCGACGACTAGTCCGACTTGTGAGCCGCCGATATTGACGACAATAATACAAGTTCGTTCGTCGTAAGCCCGCGGCTCCATGTTGAATCGCAACCGCATATCAATTACGGGAATAACCTGACCTCGCAGATTTACGACACCTTTGACGAATCCGGGCATGTCCGGTACTTCTGTGATTTTTTGCATACCGACAATCTCCGTAACATAACGGATTTCGATGCCGTAGTCTTCTTTGCCGAGTTTGAAAGTCAGATACATATTCTTCAATGTATCCTCATTTTCGAGTGTCATTTGCTCGATTGATTCGTTTAATTTGTTCAGCTCGTCGGCTGATACTTTGTTTTGCGGAGAGGGTTGTCCACTTGACATTTTGAGTTCCTCGTGTTCTTTTTATTAGGGGTTAAATTTGCGGCGAATGTTAAATTGCCGAAGTTATTTTTGCTCAAAAAAGCTGGTGTTGCCGCATAATCCCGCGCCGCAAATCACTCAATATACAATAAACAATGTACCGCGTATTTTATTGATATTGTTGATACGAAACGTAAATGCCGGCGAACGCGAACCCGTGAACATTGACGAAAGTTCAGGTGCGAACAGTTAAAATCACCGCACAATTTGAGCCGCTAAAACCGAAATATTCCGAAGCTGATAAGGCAAAACGATAAAACTGTCCTCGTCAGGCTACCGTCAACTTGACAATCAATTTGTCAAAATTTGAGTGGTAATTATATCTATTCATTTGAACTGTTACCAGCAACCTGATTAAATAAACGTAAATTTTTTTAACAAAAAAAACAAATATCAACCGAAAAAATGAATTCATTTGATATTTCAAATAACACTGAAAATACTGGTCATGCCGACGATAATTATTGTAACGATAAATCAATGCAAGCGAGTTCGGATTCCGATCAGGCGGATGTAGATTCTTCGATTGTGCATATTGCGGCGGCGGAGATGGCTCGTCGGCTTGGGGCGAAATATTATGTCGAGCATGTCGAAGAAGATGACAACAGCAACGAAGATGAATCCATTTTTTCGTTGGAGTCGTTGCGTGATACGTTTATTTCTCTTGAGCAAAAGAGTAAAACCGATACTCCAAAAAATATTGATTCAGCCGGGCAATCCGACAAGAATACTGATGGGATTGGGACGTTTTCACGCGGTCATTTTAATATTCACTTATCCGATGAAATTGACAATAAAACAACGCAAGAGGCAACAACCGGCGAAACATTGATCGATGATTTTGACGAAATCGACTCACGACAAACTGCTTCAAATAAAACGTCAATCGCGGCAAAATCTGATGTTGATGTTGAGCGGGATTTGGATGATGCTGATGATGTTTTTGGTGGCGGTGAGGGTGGTGGTGGTTCGGAGGTGGAATCTGAATCCGGTGTTGTGGCGGAGGGGGATGAGACGCGGATGGCGGTTACGCCGGAGTCGATTATTGAGGCGATGTTATTTGTTGGGAATCGGGATAATCGACCGTTGATGGCGGAACATGCTGCGGAAAAAATGCGAAATGTCAATATCGATGAAATTGAGATGGCTGTAGCAACGCTTAATTGCAAGTATAAAAATTCGGGTGCGCCGTATACGATAGTGAGAGATGGTGGTGGTTATCGGATGGTGTTGTGTGAGGAGTTTGCGGCGGTGCAGGAAAAATTTTACGGTAGGATTAGGGAGGCGCGGCTTTCGCAAAGTGCTATTGATACGCTTGCTGTTGTGGCGTACAAGCAACCGATCTCCGCCGACGAAGTTCAAACAATCCGCAAACAACCTTCCGCCGCGTTGCTATCACAATTAGTAAAACGCGGTCTAATCCAAATTGAGCGAGAGATTATCGGCAAAAAGAAAACGCTACGTTACAAAACAACCCCGCGATTCCTTGAACTGTTCCAATTAGATTCAATAGACGATCTCCCATTCACCGACGACTTCGACTTCAAATAACCAACCAATTTGTTATACTTTTTACAATTGAAAATTCCCTTTTTTTTAGCACGCGGATGACGCGGATTTGATAGATATTCGCTGATTTTTTAAAATTTTTATCTGCGTAAATCCATAAAATCTGCGTTATCTGCGTGCTAAATATAAATCAAACTTCCTGTAAAAATTCCACCTAATCGGTTTAATCGGGTATTTTTTCAAGTATAGTGAAGAGTTGGCAATGTTCTTGACGATTTTTGTGGTGTTGTTTCGGATTGCGCGTTGTGCGTATCCGATGTTTGTTTTTAACAAAATTCCAAAAATTCACTGTAACAATTTTACAAAATCCAAATTATGAGTTTGCATAATCTATTTAAGTCACCCCCCCCCCCCCCATTTTAACAAACTACCAAACTGCCCAAGTCTATATTTTACAATGAT
>JAISQS010000423.1 GCA_031274045.1 Planctomycetaceae bacterium
ACCAATCCGCCCCAACGGGGCAAAAAGCCCATAGCACAGGGCAACGCCCTGTGAAAAATTGCCCCCAATAACCCTCGCCCTGAAAGGGCAAAAGCCAAAATAGGATTCTGAACAAGCAGCGTCAACGTAAGGTGGGCAACCAGTTTTGGCGTTCAGTTCAAACTTGTTCGGTTCTATTACGCACAGAGGCGGGCGGGACGCCCGCGTTCCAGTCCGCGCCGCTTCGCGGCGAACTTATGTGGTACAACAAGGAGGCAAGCCTCGCCCCTACAACGCCAACGTTTTTTGGTTTTGGGCGATAGAAATTCCGGTGCGTGTTGGCGATCCAGTTGTCGGCTTGTGCCGACGCAACCGCCCGGCGGTCGGTTGCCCACCTTACGTTTACCAACACGTCTTGGCGTTCAGTTCAAACTTGTTCGGTTCTATTACGCACAGAGGCGGGCGGGACGCCCGCGTTCCAGTCCGCGCCGCTTCGCGGCGGTTGTCTGCCTGTCGGCAGACGGTGGGCGGGGTAAACCGCTGTGTTAACCGCTCCCGCTGTCGGCGAGCGATAATGATTCACTGGCGACGTAACCGCCCGGCTGTCGGTTACCCACCTTACGTTGCTTTATAACGTTTTCCGCTCCACTGTCGGCGAGTACGCCGACGCTATTCACCAAGAAAGCCCGGCTGTCGGTTGCCCACTTTACGATCATCGACGCGGTTTCCGTTCCATTACGTTGGCAGCAAGCTACCGACGCTAACGTCAAAGCGGCTGTTGTTGATATTTTGTCCTTGATATTTTCAATCTGATGGTAGAGTTTTGTTGTTGATTTGGAGGGCATCATCTTTGCAGGTTCGTCTTTCTTCGATTGTGGTGTTGAAGTTCTTTTTTAGAATTTGTACGCAATTTTGCACAACATATTCCGGTGCGCTTGCGCCGGCGGAGATTAAAACGGTGTCGTTGTCGTTGAACCAATTGCAATCTATATTGTCTGGTCCGTCAATTAGGATTGAGCGTATTCCTAGTGATTTACCTCTTTCGTATAGTCGTTTGCTGTTTGAGCTGTTTTGGCTTCCGATGATTAGTACTACGTCGGCTTCGGAAGCGAGTTTTGTGATTGCGTCTTGTCGGTGTTGGGTGGCGTAGCAGATGTTGGAGTTTGATTCGATTATGTTTTGTGGGAATTTTTCGCGTAATAGTTCTATTATTTTTGCTGTTTCGGTGACGGACAAAGTTGTTTGTGTCAGTATGACAAGTTTCTCGTCTGGTGTGAAATTTAGTTTTTTAATATCATCCTCTTTCTCAATTAACCGGATTGAATCAGGTGCTTCGTTCATTGTTCCTACAACTTCGTCGTGACCGCTGTGACCGATTAGGATAATTTTGTAATTTGCAGCGGCGTAGCGAATCACTTCGCGATGAACATTGGCAACCAGAGGACAAGTTGCGTCAATCGTCTCAATATCACGCTGCGCAGCAACAACACGAATGTCCGGCGCGACTCCATGTGCCGAAAACATCAGACGCGAACCGGAAGGAACCTCATCAATATCATCAACAAATTTAACCCCGCGTGACTTAAAATCTTCCACAACCCAAGAATTATGAACAATCTCATGGTAAACATAAAGCGGTAACCCAAACCGAGAAATCGCGGATTCCAAAGTGTTAATCGCTATATTCACACCAGAACAAAATCCACGAGGATACGCAAGAATTATATGCATACAATATTTTTGATTACAACAGTACAAAGATGCACGGTTGTCTATTTGTTTTCGTTTTTGATTTGTTTTTTGAGAATATCGATTGCTTGGTCTAGTTGTGGGTCAAAGTATGGCGGGGTGCCTTGCAATTTGAATGGGATTTCGGTTTCTTTGTCATCAACATTTGTTTCGTTCTCTTCGTTCTCATTATTGTCTTTGTTCTCTTTGTTCTCTTTGTTCTCTTCATTATCTTTATTGTCTTCGTTGTCGTTGTCTTCTTTATTTTTATTGGTTTCGTTGTTATTTATTTTTTCGTTGTTTTTTTTTGTGTTATTCTTTTTTTCTTCGGTGATTCTTTTTTCGATATCTGATTTGATTTGTTCGATGAAGGATTGTAGTAGTTTTTCTTTGTTGTTGCAGATGATGTTTGCTCTTCTATCTCTTATTAGGCTTATTGCGAGAGTTTGCCATTTTTCTGGGGTGATGGTTGATTCGATGTCTGGGATTACGCCCCATTCGTCGTTATTTGTTGCGTTGTCGTATCGGTGAATATTTCCGTTATTTGGTCTCCAGTAGCTTGCGCTGCTTAGTTGGTAAGTTCCTGAATTTGCGGGCAAATCTATTATTTCTTGGACTACGCCTTTCCCAAAAGAGCGAGTTCCGACGATGGTTGCTCTTTGGTAATCTTGCAATGCGGCGGCTAATATTTCTGATGCGCTCGCGGTGCCGCCGTCGATCAAAACGACCATTGGCAATGTACAAATTTGACTTTTTGTGCCTACGCGATGAATACCTTTGATGGTGCCGTTTCGGTATTTTGTTGAGACGATAACATCTTGATCGTATTTGGGGCGGAGGAGCAATGCCGCCATGTTGACGGCTACATCAAAGTATCCGCCGGGGTTATTTCGCAAATCGAGGATTAGTCCTTTTGCATGATTTTTGTAGAGTTGTCTCAATGCGTTCGCGAATTCGTTGGCGGTTCGTCTGCTGAATGAGGTAACGCGGATGTAGCCGATTTCAGATTCCGTCTCAAGCAAAAAACGACGGCTGCCATCCGCCTCAATACCATCACCTTCAACACTATCCCGATCCAACGGCGCAACATTCAAACGCACCGTAACTGATTCCGTCTTGCCGAAAGGGAGCAACTTCAACTCAATATCCGTACCGCGAAGTTTCTTGATCAAAGAACTAAATTCACCATGCTCAATATCGGATATTTTCGTTTCGTTGACGGACAAAATTTGGTCGCCGGAGCGCAGACCGGCGTAATACGCGGGCGAACCGATTATCGGATAAACTACCTCTATGGATTTTTTATCTTGGTTATGATAGCTTATCAAACCGATTCCTTCATAATGATTATCAAGGTGATCGTTGTAATCTTTTTGATCGGCTGCGGGTGTGTAGTAAGAGTATTTATCAAGAGTTTTGAACATTCCGCTCATTGCTCCTTCGAAGAGTTGTTTTGACTCCGGCGGCATCAAAACCCGCTGCTCAATCCGATGAAACGTACTAACCAAAATACGATCCCGAATCGTAATCTCAGAACAAAATAAATAAAAAAACAAAACAACCACAATCACATAACAATTCACTTTGGGCATAATAAAACAAACTACAAAAAAATTTTTTTGAACTAAAAATTAAAACAGACTTTGCCATCACCCAAAAAAACAACAGAACAAAAACAAGACAAAATCCACAAACGAAAAAAAGTATACATCAATTCAAATATAAAAAAAGAGTAACTAATACTGCCAAGTTATCAAATTGTTCGAGTCTAATTGTTATAGGATTTTTAACCGCAAGGGACGCTAATAAATTCCGTGTGAATATTGCGAATACCTTTGCGATCCTTGCGGTAAAAAAAGAGCAAGTTGCCGCTCAATGAATTTTAAACTGCCAAATTTTATAAAACAATTTATCCGTAGGGGCAACCCTTGCGGTTGCCCTTGAATCGGTTGCCTTGAATCGGTGGTTGTTCGGGGTAACCGCAAGGGATTGCCCCTACAAAAAAATGAACCGAAAATGAATCAACGTAAACGTGATTATTTTGACAAGCAAGTTGCGTGGGTGTGGAATAGGTTGCCAGTTGAGGTGTTGCGGATGTTTGAGGAGATACCGTTGCATGTTGAGGACTATCCGTCGGATGAGATAATGCGTGAGAAAAAGTTGAAGTATCTTGATGATTTGTGTGGATATTTTTGTGGGGTGCCGATTGACCAACGCCTACACGCACAGCCGAAATTGCCGACGACAATAACGATTTTTAGATACGGAATTTTTGCAATGTCCACCGACAAGAACGGTAAATTTTCACGAAAAGAACTACGCCGCCAAATCAGAATCACAATCCTACACGAACTTGCTCACTTCTACGGAATGACCGAAAGAGAAATCAAAAAAATAGGATACGGATAAAACCGATCTTCATATTTAATTGCACAGGAAGTTAAGGGAAGGTATGGGAATGTGTGAGAAGAATATTTTTTTGGAAATATTTTGTCAACACAGATTATACAGATTTAACAGATTAGTCTTTTAAAAAATCCTGATTATACTTTCAGCGGTCACAAATGTATGTTTTACCCCGTAGAGGCGGGAAGGCGTGATGCATTTAGGTTCGCTGCCTAATGCCTTCCTGGCTTCTTCCCGCCTAACGTCATTTTTATGACTGCCGAAAGTATATTATAGGGTAGATTTGGGTGTGGAAGTGAATTGGTTTTGTGGTTGTTTTTTTGTTATTTATTAAATTGGGGGGAGTCGGATGCAATCTGAAGTTTTTGTTGAGATGGAGTGTAGTCAACTTAATCATGAGGGTGAGGCGGTTTGTGGAGATGATTTTTTGTTTGAGCGTGTGGAGGTTGAGAATCGTAATCTTGCGGTTTTATCTGATGGTCTTGGTAGTGGGATTAAGGCGAATCTTTTATCGACGATGACGACGACGATGGCACTTCGATTTATTCGTTCTAATATGGATGTTTTGCAATCTGCGGAGATTATTATGGACACGTTGCCTGTTTGTGAGATTCGCAAGATTAGTTATGCGACATTTACGATTTTTGATTTGCAGATTGGCGGCAAGTCGCGGATTATTGAGATGGATAATCCGTTTTTTATTCATTTGCGTAATAATTGTGATTTGGCTGTGGAGCGTGATTCTTTGGTTTCGGCGCGATGGCCTCTTCGCAAGGTTTATTTGTCGGAGATTCGGGTGGTGATTGGAGATCGTTTGGTTGTGTTTTCGGATGGGGTGACGCAGGCGGGTCTTGGTTGTAAGGAGTACAAATTCGGGTGGCGGCGTGAGGGTGCGCTTGCGTTTATCAAAGAACAAGTGGCGAAGAATCCAAATATATCGGCTCGTGAGTTATCGGGAGCGGTGGTGTTGGCGGCGCGGGCTTGTAATCCGAATAATATTTGTATTGATGACATTAGTTGTATGGTGATTTATTTACGGAAGCCGCGTAGGTTGCGGTTGTTGACGGGGCCGCCGTTTCGTGTTGAGTCGGACAAGCAATTTGCTGAGCTTATTTGTAATTTTGACGGCAAAACGATTGTTTGCGGCGGGACAACAGCGAAAATTATTGCGAGAGAGTTGGGCAAGGTGATTGAGTTTGACATCAAGTCGATTTCGCAAAATGATTCTGTTCCTCCTCCTGCGGTTATGGGCGGGATTGATCTTGTTACGGAGGGGATATTGACGTTGACGGATGTGGTGCGGCGGCTGGAGGCGGGGGATTCGGATTCGGTGACAATAAATCCGTCAATGGGCAAATTGCCGTTGGCTTCGAGGCGAATGTTGGAGTTATTCCGTAATAGTGATGAGATTGAGATGGTTGTTGGGACGCGTGTCAATGAGGCTCATCAGGATCCAAGTTTACCGATTGATCTTGAGATACGTCGCAACATTGTTAAGCGGTTGGGTGAAATTCTTGATAAGCGTTATCGCAAAAGAGTCATCATACGTTACTTCTAATCCGCCCAATGTCGGCGCAGCCGATAATTAATTGCCGCGAAGCGGCGAGGGACTGTAACGCGGGCATCCCGCCCTCGTTATACCACACATCTTTTTTGAGAATACGAAACATACGAAACATACGAAACATACAAAATAAACGAAAAGTAATTTCAAAATTTTTTTAACGCGAATACACGAAAATACAAAATGCGCGAAATTTTAATAAACACAATTTTAACTCATGTTACGCACCGTCTGCGAGTTTAATTTTTGCCAGTTCGTTCCATGCGGCTTTGGATGCTGCCAAGTAGATTTTGGCTTTGAGGGCAAAATGATTTAGTTTGTGAGCGAATTTT
>JAISQS010000431.1 GCA_031274045.1 Planctomycetaceae bacterium
CGTTGCCCTACGCTATGATATTTTGCCCTTTCAGGGCGTTGATACATTGCATTGACACAGTGCTTAATAAAAGGCACGATGTAAAAGCCCCACAAAAAACGAAATAATCAGAAATTTTAATGTGAAAAAAATATAACAAGCACTCTAAATTTGGACACAACATCAACATTACGGTTTAATCTCATTCGCGGATTTGGCACCGGCATCGCGAAGAAATTTTATGATTTCTGCATCTTCAACATAATCCAACGGCGTTTTACCTTCGTTATCTTTTATATTGACATCTGCACGTTTTTTGATCAGATATTTTATTATTTCCAAATTGTCATAGAAAACCGCAATGTGAAGAGGAGTTTCACCTCCGTTATCTTTTGCATTGATGTCCGCGCCTTTTCCGACGAGATACTCAACTATGTCCATCCGTTGAGTGAAGGCAATAGCAGTGTGAAGTGATCCCCAATCGCCACTATTTTTTGCGTTGATATCTGCGCCTGCTTCTACGAGACATGCGATGACTTCCATTTGCCCGGAAGAAATGGCGCAATAAAGCGGTGTGTCATGGTAACGATCTTTTACGTTAACATTTGCACCTTTTTTTATGAGACATTTTGCGACTTCCAAATGTTCATCTGTATATGCGTTGTAAAGCGGAGTAATGTCAATGTCATTTTTTGCGTTGACATCCGCATTTTTTTTGATCAGATATTTAACGATTTTGTGTTTATTATTTGCTACAGCTATATGGAGGGGAGTGTTTTCGTCTTTATTTTTTGCGTTTACATTCGTCTTTTTTTCTTCAATGAAATACTTAACCGTTTTAAGATTGCCAATTCTTGCGGCTTTCATGAGTGAATTGATATCGTTATCTTCTTTGTTTTTTGTTCTGCTTTCTCTTGCGGTTTTCTTTTTTGTCAAGTCCCACGCGATTATCCAATATGTTTCGGTTTCTGTCAAATTGAAGTCTTTTTTGAGTGATTTTACAAACTCCGGCAAATGAGCGCAACCATAGAAAATTGCAATTTTTTTTGTCCCTTTTTTAATTTGTTTTTTTAGTTCTGTCAGAGCAGCGGCGTTTCGGTCGGTAATGATTGCTGATTCGCCTTTGGCAAGTATTTGCCATGTACTTTCACTTGCCACATGTTCGGCAAAGATACGTTTTAAGGATAGAGTCGGATTGGAGGAGAAAAAAGTGCCGATTATACGCCCTAAAAATTCATCATCGTCAATTCCATCAAGCTCACTATCTTCTTGCAACAAGTCAGTAAACACATCAAAAATGTCGTTGCGATGTGATATTTGCCGTAAAAAATCTTGCATTGAAAGATCCGCGTGAATCATATTTTTTGCCTTATAATCAATACTCGATATCTGGAGCGACACATCCAAAAATTTACTTATACCAGCTTGTAATCTCGACAGAGTATCTTGCGGCATACGC
Organism: Planctomycetaceae bacterium; assembly: GCA_031274045.1. Lineage (GTDB taxonomy): Bacteria > Planctomycetota > Planctomycetia > Pirellulales > Thermoguttaceae > WRKP01. The sequence continues at coordinate 1,439 of JAISQS010000431.1, forward strand.
TCAAAAATTCTTTTATCAACATTGTTATTTACGTCTTTATGCGATTTGTCGAGAACAAGTTCATACAAAACGGCATCGTAATCTTTGAATTTTTTATTGAGTGTTTCATAATATTCTCTATCCGCAAAATGAACTGCGCCGATCAAATCAACATGAATACCGCTCTCTTTGCCTATAAAACTCACAACAGCAATATCAAGCGAAACCGGAAGCACATCATCATTCTGTCTTGTCAAGCGGATGTAGTCTGAATACCTTCCCGCATAATCATATTCATCAGCAAAATTTATTCCAACACAAGCCGCAAAAAGTAAAAACAATACCGCTAAACGAATTGTAATTTTATCGAAAAAAAGTCTGTTTGTATTTTTCATTTTTTAAAACGCTACGAAATAAGGGAAAATAAGGGCGAGATTTATACGGATTACTTGGCTACTAAGGGCGCGGATTTGAAAAGCAAGTCACGAAACAGGTAAAGACTCAAGATTGGTTGTACAAACACTCACAAATGATTTTGTCAAAAAAGTAATTCTCAAGAGTAAAAATGTAGTCGTTATGTATATATTTTTGTGTTGAAATACCAACGCAAAATTAAAAAGAGTCTATTCGTAAAGTTTATTTGTATCTGATTCGTCGAGGATGATTACGTTGTTGATTGAGCCGGCGATTTTTGGGTTGTGCCATGTCCAGACGAGGTTTGCGTTGTTGTCGAATTCTGCGAGTTGTACGCCTTTTGAGCTATCGTTTGTGCCGTGACCTGTCCATGTTGCGACGACTAGGTTTCCGTTTTTTAGTGTTTGGAATTTTGAGAAGAAGATGAATGTGTGATTTTTTGGTGCTGGGAGTCCGCCCCATTTTTTGACGATGTTATTTTGTTTATCGTATTCGGCAACAAAACAACCGTATCCGGCGGAGACCAGCAAGTTGCCTTTTGCGTTTTCGGCAACATGATAAATATGTTTCGCACCATCGACCTTGAACTCCCGCACAATTTTGCCGTCGAGATCAATCTCCGTTACCCAATCGTTCTTACAACCAAAAACTATTGTGTCGCGCGGAGTTCGCCGTGCTATTCTGATTTCGGTGTCTTTGACATGCGGCAACTCCTTCGCCAATTTACCCTCCGCGTCGAGCAGAAAAAATTGATAGCCGCGATTAACATTGCAACCAAGCAACGTCCGCCCGTCAGTAAAACGAATCGCAGTCAACGTCCTCTTATACTTTTTGTCAATAACTTCACGCACAACTTTTCGCGTGGTCAAATCATATTCGCGAAAACCGCCCAACTCATAAAGTGCAACAAGAATCCGGTTGTTGCCGATCAGTTGAACATCCCACACGCCGCCATCGGTCAGCTTGATGACCCAATCGTTTTTCGGCTCAAATTGATCCACGTATAAAATCTGCTTGCGTGATTCGTCAAGCATGATCATTTTGTGTTTGATTTGACTCTGCTGATCTTGGGCAACTTGCTCTTGGGCAAGAGAGACCGGCGGGCAAAGTAACATTAAACAGAACAGCACAAAAAGTACCTTCAACGCAGTAGACAAAACTACGGCAGACAAAATATTTCGTTTCATAATTGTTTAGTGTTTGGGGGTAATACTGTTTTAATTGTTTGCAGTGTCCGGCGTGGACAAAATTCCTGATTGTTCGGATTTATGGGAGGTTTACATCTGAAATGAAACCTCCGATTTATCCGACCATCTCAGAGTATCGATAAAAGCCACAACTTGAGGACTCCGCAAAATCCAAAATAATCGAAAATTTTTAAAATCCGGCAACAAATTCATCCAACGACGTACATTTTGTAGCTTGAAGTAACAGTGAATTTAGTGTCGCTAAATTGGTTTGTTGATGTAACGAATCAACAATATGTTGAGGAACTTGCCCGAACTTATGACTTAGGATATCCACAATTCCTGCGATCCTTCCTTCGATTATTCCTTCGGTTTTTTTAGCGTTTTCTCTTGATTGTATATCGAATAGGAGGAGTCTATGTTGAAGCTTCGCCACCTGAAATTCGGGATCAGCTCGAAAACGCCGAAACTCCGCAATCGATTCGCGAATGAGAGGATTCTCAAACGCATCACAAACTACCGTTGAGCTTTCTGCTATCTGCAACATTTTTTCCTCATCCACATATCTTTTGACAAATTTACAGCCCGTCAACAAATTCATCCAACGACGTACATTTTGTAGCTTGAATTAACAGTGAATTTAGTGTCGTTAAATTGGTTTGTTTATGTAATGAATCAACAATGTGTTGGGGAACTTGCCCGAACTTATAACTTAGGATATCCACAATCCCTTCGGCTTTCCCTTCGGCTTTCCCTTTGATCTCTCCTTCGATCATTCCTTCGGCTTTTTTGGCGTTTTCTCTTAATTGTCTATCGACTAGGAAGAGTCTATGTTGACGCTCAAACTCACGCATTTTGGGATCAGCTTGAAAACGCTGAAGCTCCGTAATCGATTCGCGAATAATAGGATTATCAAACGCATCACGAACTACCGTAGATTTCTTTGCTATCTGTAACATTTCAACCTCACTTTTGTTACCAAAAACTAAAAATACTGACCAATGAGCAAGCTCAGTTGTCACTTGCTCCAACAATTCCAAATGTCCTTGCGACAATAATCCAAGCTGCAAAAAATGAGCCTGAAAATGATTGCTCAAAACCAAATTATGGTCATCCTTCTCACGCGGGGTAAATTCAAGATGAATCTTCTTCGACTCTGGAAAAGCCACAAATTCCGTTACCGCAAGAGAAAAAACAATCTTAAGATCAGAATAATTGCCGCCGCGCTCAATTTGCGATACAAACGAATCAGCCCAACCAAGCAAAATCCGCTCATTAAACGCAGGATGCGAATAAGTCTGGATTTCAATATTGTAAAAACGATTCTGCTCATCCCGCACCCGAACATCAAGAATAAGCTGTTTGCTAACAGAATAATTCCTGATATTGAATGGGGTCAAGACCGTTGCCGAAACAATTCTTTCCTGTCCGCTATCGGTCAAAATCGCGTTGATAATTGCGACTAAAATCCGCTCATTCTTGGGCGAGGACAAGAAAGCCACGATAAAAATATCAGATGTCGGTTTAATGTCAACTACAACTGCATCGCCGGAAGTTGCGGGCAATTTACTAATCATATTTTTC
>JAISQS010000463.1 GCA_031274045.1 Planctomycetaceae bacterium
TAAAACAAACCTTATTTTTACCTGACTTTTCCCAAACAAAACACCAAACCTTTTTTGACACGCAGATGACACACAGATTATCAAGACAGATTATCAGGATTTGCGCAGATTTTTTTATAAATGCCTGTTCTTCTTTATCTGCGAATATATTTAAAATCTGCATTATCTGCGTGCTAAAAAAACTACAATCCCACAAAAAACGAAATAATCATAAAAATTCTTTTGGGGACACATGACATTTATGGGTGCGGATTTACTTTGATGATTTTTTTGTTAAGATTTTGCCCTTCGTGAATTCGTTTGGTCTTATTTGATTGATGTGGTTTGATCAAGTGGTGACTGATTGAGTTTTTGATATTAAAAAAATGTTGCCAAAAAACTTGGCAGCGTGTTACAAAAAAACAATTAGATATACGCAACGTACTATAAAATTTCTTTGGCGTGAAATCGCGAAGGCTGCCCATTCCAATCGCACGCCGCAACGTACGCCGCAAATCGCGCGCCGCATCATACGCAGTTAATTGAACGCTGCCGTAGATGAACCCACGAACGTAAAACGAAATTTTGAGTGCAAGCAGATTAAAAAGTATTAAAATATTATGGACAAATTACCGGTTGGTGTATTTACGAGTGTTGATGCTGGTCTTGGTGTCAAGTTTGACGTGGTGCGTGAATTGGGTGTCAAAACGATTCAACTGCACGCCCCAAAACGCGAAAGCAGAACACACGAAATGGCAATGAACTTTCTGTATAAACTGAAAGAAAACGATATAAAGTTGACGACAGTTTTTCTTGGTTTTGAGGGAGAAAGTTACGCGACAATAGCTGAAGCTGCTGAGACGGTTGGATTGGTTCCGCCGAAGACGCGGGCGGCTCGTTTGATTGAGGCTTTTGAGATTTCTGATTTTGCAAAGTTGCTGGGTGCGGCTTCGATTGGTTCTCACATCGGTTTCGTTCCGCACGACCGACGCTCACAAGAGTACGCAAGTGTTGTCGAGACAGTCCGCTCTCTTTGCAAATATTTCAAAAAGAAATCGCAGTCGTTGAATTTGGAGACTGGTCAGGAGTCTGTTGAATCTCTTTTGATGTTTATTGACGATGTCGCGTGCGATAATCTTTTTGTCAACTTCGATCCGGCAAATCTTATCCTCTACGGAATAGGGAATCCGCTGGAAGCATTGAGGAAAGTCGGCAGGCGTGTTCGCGGAGTGCATTGCAAAGATGCCGTCAAAACAACAGGTACGCCCGGTGTCGATTGGGGACGCGAAGTCCCATTCGGGCAAGGAGAAGTAGACGCGGAAAATTTTATCAAAACTTTGTACCAAATAGGATATCAAGGTGCCCTCACCATCGAAAGAGAAATACCACAAGAACCCGAACGTCAAAGAAAAGAAATCGGCGAAACCGTAAGATTGATCGAAGATATAAAAACACGCGTTGCGAAACAACTCGTAACCTGATCTCGCCGGCAACAGAAATTCCAAAGCGTTTCGCGATCCATTGTCGGCTTGTTGCTGATACTGCTGTAATTTAAAGATTTCAATTTTTGTGGGTCATGATTTTATTGATTTACAGTTCTGAAAGTAGAGACGCAATGCAGAGACGCAATGCATTGCGTCTCTACATTAAGCACGAGGCATCGCCCCGTGAACCGGTGATAATAAAATTTATTAGCCCAGTAAGGGCGGAAGCAAAACACGTAGCGGCTTGCGCCCTTACAGGGCTTGAATATATGGCGACTTCGGTTCACGGGGCGATGCCCCGTGCTAATGCTTGCCGCCCCTTCGGGGCTAATAATATAAATCACTAAATTCATTACCGAAATTTAAATTACAGCAACATTACCCGCACGCGCCCTTATCCCCTTATTCGTTACGGATAAATTTCACGATCACGCCACGACTCAACAATAAGGGATAAGGGCACGTGTGGGATGATTCGTGTGTTATTAGATGTTCATCCAACCACCTTGGGCGGTATTGTATCTCATCCGTTTTTCAAAGACAAGCGGGTGACTCAACTGCCGTAAAATACCTCAAACATTATTTCCGTATTTTTTAAATGTTCTATGGGCAAATCGGACGAATTTATTTTGGCTAACAAATATTTACCAGTGTTGTGGGACGAATTGCGAGTCATTATTTCACTAATTGCAGAATTTACGTTATAAATTCTTCCGTTCCGCATGACAATCACCCGATTTGCAAAGTCCGGTAAATAATGAATATTTTGTTCCACAACCAACACCGCCGTTTCCGTTCCGGCAATATTTCGCTTAATTTCTGCATAAATCTCCTTCGCAATATCCGGCGAAACTCCCGCCGACGGTTCATCCAGCAACAATAACTTCAATTTGCGATGCAAAACCAATTCCACAGCCAAACGGTGCCGCTCGCCGCCGGAAAGAACTCCGGCAGGTTTGGAAAGCCCGTTGCAAGCGGTTGGAGTTAAATTGGTTAACCGAAAATGCTCGGCAACAGTGAGACCGCCGAAAACCGGAGCATTCTGCATAACACAACCAATACCCAAACGTGAACGACGATACGTCGGTGATGAGGTGATGTCCCTGCCGTCCAACGCCACACTACCGGTTGACGGCTTCAAAAGACCGGCAACGACTTTCAATACGGTTGATTTACCCGCCCCATTGGGACCGATTAACGCCGTGATTTCGCCCGCCGATACTTCCAACGACAAGTCGTGCAAGACCTGTTTCACGCCATATCCGGCTGTAATATTTTCTAATTTTAACATTTTATCTCCCAATATAGGTTGAACGAACTTGCGGATCATTCAGAACTTCTTGCGGAGTTCCTGTTGCCATGATTTTGCCTACATTCATAAATACAACCCGATGTGCCAAACTGCGTATCACCTCTAAATTGTGTTCCACAAAAATGACCGTTCGCCCTTCGACCATTAATTTTTGCACAATTTCCAAAAGTTGTTTAATCATTGCCGGATTGACACCCGCAGTTGGTTCGTCCAACAACAGAAGTTTCGCATCAGCCGCCAACAAACGGGCGATTGCCGCTAATTTTTGTTGACCAAACGACAAGCTCTCCGCCAACGTTTCCGCTTCGTTCTGCAAACCGACTTTTTCCAACAGTTGCATCGCGGCTTCTTTTCGCTGTTTTTCGGCGGCAGTTTCGGCAAAGGGAATGAACATACTCCGCCAGACCGCTTCACCGTGTTGATTTTGAAACGCCGCCATTAAATTTTCCAACACCGTCATTTTCCTGAACAAACGGGCATCCTGAAACAAGCGTCCGATGCCCAGCGAAGCAATGTCCCACGCTGTCAAACCGAGCAGCGATTTTCCTTTGAAAAGGACGCTACCGGTATCGGGTTGCAACATTCCGCCAATGATATTGAAAGCCGTCGTTTTACCCGCACCGTTGGTTCCGATGAACGCAGTGATTTGTCCCGCTTCAAAATCAACAGACAAATCATCAACCGCCCGGACACCGCCGAAGGATTTCGTAACGTGTTTTAATGTTAATATGTTTTCCATTATGTGAACTTGTATTCGCCTAAAAGCCCTTGCGGTCGGAAGCGGATAAGGACAATCATTGCCAAGCCGTAAATGACTTGCCGCATATTGGCGGCGATTGCATCCGGCATACCGAGAAACCGCAAGAGTTCCGGCAAGACCACTAACACAACCGCCCCAATGATCGGTCCCTGAATGTTGCCTGCTCCGCCGATGATGAGTATTGACAAGACAAACACGGATTCCATCATCGTAAAACTTGTCGGGTCAATGTATCGCATATAACCGGCAAATAACATACCGACAATGGCGGCAAAACCGGCAGCGATGGCAAAAGTTTTGATTTTGAAAAGCGGAATATTCTTACCGAGCGAACCGGCGGCAAGTTCGTCTTCCCGAATGGCTTTGAGCGTTCTGCCGAAGGGTGAATTCATGATTAGGACGATAAATGTCGTGCATATCAACATCACGGCGGTGCTGAATGCAAACCACAACGGCAGTCCGCGAACCGTCCAGCCGAAGAAAGACGGAGCGGGGATTCCCGAAATACCGTAAGGACCACGGGTCAAATCTGTCCAGTTGTAAAGAATAATGAACACGATGCTTTGAAAACCCATTGAGCCGAGAATGAAGTAATCGCCTTTCAACCGTAGCGAGGGGACGGAAATGATTGAACTCAATAAAGCTGTGCCAATGACAGCACAAACCAAAGCGGGAAAAAATGTCCAACCCAAGTTGAGCATTAACAGTGTGCCGATATATGCCCCGATGCCGTAAAAAGCGGCGTGGCAGAGAGACAACATTCCGCCGCTTCCGACAATCAGGTTGAGTGAAAGTGAAAGAATGATGTAAATGTTAATCATTATGGCGATGTGAAATAAATAATTCATACGTTTTCTCCTTCCTCTAAACGTCCTTTGCGACCTAAAAGTCCTTGCGGGCGGAGTAATAAAAATACAATAAGGACAATGAACGTGACCATATCTTGCCATCGTGCGGAGAGTTGCCAAACAGCAACGCTTTGCAATGCACCGAGTAATAATGCACCGAAAGCCGCACCTTCAAACACGCCGATTCCGCCGGCAATCATCGCAACGGCAGCAGTAATCGTAATGGACATTCCGATATTCGGGTCGATACCGACATCCATTCCGACAAGGATTGCCGCCAACGCACACAATGCCGAACCGGCACCGAACACGAACAGACGGAGGATGTTGGCGTTCACTCCGTTAAGTGCTAATAGTGTGGGATTGTCCCGCATTGCCCGAAGTTGAATGCCCCAATTGGTAAAACGGAGCGATAATGAAAACGCAATAAACACGACAATAAATGTCAAGGCAATCGTAATCTGTATTACATTGAGCATTAGCCCGTCGAATTTGACTGTCGGCAATAAACCGGCAACAAGGATTTTCGAGTTGTTGCCGTAGAACATGCAAATTATGTTGACGATGATGATGTAAAGACCGAGCGAAGAAAGCATTGCCGCTAAGGTCGAAGCATTTTTCTTTTCGAGCGGTTTATAAATGATGAAATCAATCGCAATGCCTAAAATTGCTGCAATGCCCAATGTCAATGGAATTGCAAGGTAAAGTGGTAATGAATGTTGGGTGTAAAGGGTATAAAAGATGTAAGCGGAGAGTGCATATACTCCGCCGTGAGCGAAATGAAAAACTTTGGTAGTATTGCAAATCAAGGCAAAACCCAGTGCAACAAGGGCATAAGCACAGCCGTTGATAATACCGTTAAGTAAAAGTTGAAGGAATAGGTTCATTGTATATATTGGGCTAATCATTCCCGAAAGGATGTCTTGGATAATCACAACGGAAATAATTTAATTTTCCGTGTGATGATAACCACTCAAAGTCACTTTCTTTGTCCCAGTAATCAACAGGTGGTTCCGTTTTGCAATAATAGCACCTCATCGGCATGTGTATTTCTTCTGATATTTCATTGTAATAGGCTCCGGTATCGCAACAATAAGGACAATCGTATTCCTTTGCCCGTGTGACAAGACTCTTATTGATTAGACCTGTTCCATATTGTCTGATTTTTTGTTACGGAACAAGTCTATGCTCTAATTTATGACTTATCGCAAAGTTTGTACCACTCCACCGAACTTTTTGTTAAAATACACATAATACATTATGACAAAAGAAATAATAGTGTGTTTTGGGGTTCGCTCGGTAATCAATTTTACATTTCTCAAAAATTGAAATTATGCAAAAAATTCATATTTTATGAAAAAACATGAACTTTTATTACAATTCCCTCATAAGCGTTTGGCAAACCATAACGGCAACGCCGATGCTTGCGTCAACATTCCGAAAATCATTGCAACAACTGCAGCGACAAGAACCGGCAAAATTCCATTTTGGGAATGCAAGTCTATCGTTACTATTTCATAAGAAATCCCAAAAACATCTGACATTGTTTTTTGAAACGGTACAATTGATACAAACACAAACAAAGCGGCAAATACAATGGAAACAAAAGAACAAATTGTCCCTTCGAGCATTACACATCGCTTCAAACTTTTTCGCGGTATTCCCCGTTGCAGCATTATTTTGAATTCATTTCGCCTAATGCAGTGTATAAAATACGAACACACAATCAAAGATGTAAAGCAAAGTACAAAAGATGTTGATAAAAATAAAGCTACCAACAAAACCATCTTTCGTTTTAAATTTTCTAAATCCTTTATTTTTTCGAGTTGGTGGTCAACCAAATATCCCGCCGGCGCAAATTGTTTCGCGATTTTTTCCACATCATCGTAGTCATGGAGGTATAATTTTGCTCGCCGAGTTCCCGCAGCCCACTTACCTCCTAAACGCTCTTCACCGAATTCCCGTGTTGTATGTGCCGCCCAAAGGTCATACGACTTTGCAACTGCCGGAAGAACATAAGCACGGTCTTCACCCTTAACAAAACCAACAACACTCAATACGTCTTCATGCAATTCCGACGATTCCAATGTCGTTCGTTCCATCGAGATTACAATTTTCATTCCCGGTTTGTCAATTCCGAGTTTATTAGCGAGAATTTGTCCGAGAACGACCTGTTGTTCATCTTGAAGCGGAGAACCGGTAAATATTGTCTCATTCTGAAAAATGATGTCGTCTTTATCGGCAGATTCCATAATCGTTATTCGACTCAATTTATCGCCCTTCTTGCGGATATGGGTTGTTACTTCGTAGTATTCAACGGCAGTTTTGACTTCTCTCAACGCCTTGATTTTTTCGAGTAATTGTTTCGTAAAGCCTTTGTCAATTGACTCACTACCTTGAGTAAGGATAATGCGAGGAAGAGGCATCTTTTCCTCCGCATTGCGAATTACAGCAGTACAAAACTGCGATACCAAAAATAACGCAGCAACGAACAAAGCAATAATAAAAATGACCGTAAAGGTCATTCCTTTACGTTGCCGCAAGGAAGCGAACACGTCGCCAAATGTCTGGGAGAATGGATAATTATTCATTGGGTTACTCCTTGTTAATGGTAAAAATGTAATGAAATGGTGAATGTTTAAAAGTCACGTCTCATTCGTCTAACCTATTTCGTTGTCACGATTCTTACAGGAACAGCAGGTCGAATTGGTATATAAGGTACCGCAGATGTTCGAGGTGCAGATTTAATTTGCTTTTCACGAGTTGGCATACTTGCCGCAACGTTTTCTATTTGATTTGGCTGTTGCCCTACCGGATGAAGAGCTGGTTTCGTTTGTTGGCGAAGTTTTGCTGATGCTTCTGCCAGTTCGTTGTATGTCCGAAATTGATAAAGTGAAGGATGATTGACCATCTTCAAGTTAGTAATGTCGATTATGCGATGATTATGCACAAGTAATAACCTGTCACAAAAATCGAGCGTTTCCGTAACTTGATGAGTGACGAGCAACACAGCAGACGACAAATGATAAAGTTCATGCAAAATTCCCCGACTTCGTTCTCTGTCTAAACCACTTGTCGGCTCATCCGCCAATAACAGATTACCACCCATTGCCAATGCAGCCGCAATCACCGCCCGTCTTTTTTCACCACCCGATAGCTGATGCGGATACGAATTCTTCCGATTTTGGAGTCCGACATGTTCCAAAAAAATTTCCGACTCCTGCCAAGCAACACCTGCGGAGTATCCCCGTAAAATTAAACTTTTGGCAACATTTTTTTGTACCGTGTGCATCGGTAATAGCAATGTAGCATTTTGATCAATTATTGGAACTCTTCGTCTGAGAGACGTAAGAAATTCCTCATCCTTGCAACAAACCGGCTTATTATTGATCCTGATTCGTCCGCAAAAGGGCGGTAAGTCCCCTCTAATACATGATAACAAAGTGGACTTACCACAACCCGAAACGCCAAGTAAAGCAACTTTTTCACCCGGCATTATGTCAATTGAGACATCGCGCAGCAACGGGGCTTTGCGGTCATATCCGTACCATAAGTTCTCAAACTGTAATACCGGATTCTGTCGAGGAACTGATGCCATTGATCTTGGCATTAATGATTTATCGTAATCGTTTTTTAGTGGATACACTGACTGCTTTGACTGATTCGTTGAATCTTGCTGCTTAACCTGTTGGTCGGGCAGATATGTGGCTAGCAATACTAAAATTATCATTGCAACAACAATACAGTATCCGACAACGATGATTTGTGTGCCTTCCATTGTACTCTCCTTTCTGAATAAAAATTTACGGTAAACAGGATTCCGAAATCCACCCGCGAATATCGCCATTTGGTAGATGAAGCCAACGACTCTCCTCGCTCAGTTCGCCAACGAGTCGATTGATTAACGGACAAACCGAATCCTGCAATTTTAATCGCTCAAGTTCGGACAGTTTCGCCAAATCATCTGGCGAATAGGACAAAACCGATGAATCACGGAAAGGTAACTTATTTTCCGTAAAAAATACACCGAATGGCTCGGATGATTGAGTCCGGCTGTCTCTCCCCACCCCAAAAATCGTCTTTCCGAGTTCGGGATTGGCAGCCATTCGATTAATGGCGTGAAGTTTTTGGAGAATGGCTTCAGCTTCATGACGGAAAAGTAACGTCTCAAGTTTCCCTGCGGAATATCCGTTAGCAAAGGGCATAATCCAACCGGTCATGGCAACGGACTTTCCCGCCGATAATCGTTCCGTATCAATTCCTTTCACCTCACGCAAGATGTTCACTATCCGTGTAATTTCGGTGGAACTTTTATCGATTTCTTCGGACATTTTTTCAACTGTTTTGCCTGCGATTAAACCATCGAATACTTCTGCTGTATCGCTCACAATTTCAGATTGATTTTTTAGTACTTTGGTTGCTTCGGTTATAAGGCTATTCACTTGAGAAAACGTAAACGCTTGACCATCTGTTTGTTCCGCAATTGGGGCAACTTGTTTTGTGAGGCGTTTGCCTGCGGACAATATATACACAGCCGTATTGTTATCTTTTGCCAATCGAATCACATCGTTGTTGTTGTGTTTTTCGGGGTTGTTAATTCCGTTTGTGTGAAATGGTGCGTCACCGACGAGCAAAAGAATACGTTGTGAACGGTTGCGGAACATTGTTTCTTTGAACGCCCGCACCAATGCGGTATAACCGGATTCCTCTTCGTCATCACCAGCGTCAGCGTACAAATCACTTACTCGTCGACAAAAGTCATCTATCGTTTCGCTTTGATGAATATCTATCTCTTCAATATCTCGGTAAGTTATCAACTTAAACCGCACGTCAATCTTATCATTATCTTTAACAAATGAATGCGCAAAATTTTCCACTGCTTGTTTGGCTGCTTTCATCCATTTATCCATCGACGAGGTAATATCCATCACGACAACAATATCCAAAGTAAGTATTTCTCGCCGTATGTTTTGGATTTCTTCGTTTGTGTATTTTTCCGGCGCTTGTTCTGGCTCTTTACGTTGCTGTCCTAACATGGCAATTCTGTATGCTAGTTCTGATCGTCCGTTCGTTTTGAGTTTTTGTTGCTCAAGTATCGGGTAAGGATTCAAAATATTCCGTTTCGAATCATGTCGAGGTAAATTGATGGTTCCTATAGGTGGAATATTCTTACCGTCCAACACTTTTCGGCAATCATCAGCTGATTCATAAATATTGAGTACACTTGGATTTGATTCTATCTTCTGTAGCGGCAAAAAACCAACCCTATGTACCCAAGAAAAAGCATTTTGTTCATTAAGTACAAACCAACCCAATGCCGAACCCGCCGCCATTGATTTTGATACTTTTACCCAGATGCTATCGCTGTCGCTCGTACTCGTTTTTCCGCACACGTAAACGAAATCGAATTTCTGTAACGTATTTTCATTTGGAACCCCATCAGGTTTGTCGGCTAAGATTAATCTCTCTGCCGCAATAACCAATTTCCAAGGAATACCATCATCGGTATAAACTATGCCGTCTTCTTTTGGGTACGGTACTGAATGCTTCGACTGATCAACTGTTTCAGGTTCTTCTTCTGTGATCAGCGATACGACCAAATCACGAATTATAACTTTGATTTCACTAGCGGCTTTTTCGATTTTGGGCGGCACTGAAATTGCATCATTCTGATACGCAGCATACAAAGACGTAACGGCAATGAGGATTATGATCATCCAAATGAGTGGGCGAACAACTAACTCCAAAAACAAGAAAGAAAGCCAACCCCGTTTTTTTTCTGTATCGTTCATTATTATTTCTCCTGTGTTAAATATTTGAAAATGGGGGGACAGCCCCCCCGCCCTTACAGACGAGGGGACCATCAACACACTCTAAAGTCAACAAATCAACTACTTTGATTCTGCTTCGTTGAGGATTGATTCAATTCGTTCACGCAATAATTCATCATCGTTATTCGGTGTATCATAGGTAGTACTAAAGTCGATTTTCATTAACGCTGACGAGTGTCCTGTTGTCAATGCATTTAGCTGTTGTATCCCGGACTTAATTTCCTGATAACGCGCCGTCAGATTTTGACCAACTACATCATCGCCGACGATTTTCAGTGTATCTCGATGACTGGCAAGTAATAGCTTCGCTGTCTCAATCTCACGCTCCAACGCAAATAGATGCGTCGGCGCAGAAGATGCCTCTGCCTCGAATTTTTCTAAACTTTCTGCTAAAACAGCACGTGACGAACCGAAAACCCCCAAGACATCAACTAAAGTCTTCCGCTTAATTCTTAATTTCTCAATGTGAGAACTCAATTCCTGAGAACTAATGATGTTTCCACTGACAGCATTCTTCACCGGACGTTTTTCGGTGATCGATTTCTCAATGAATCGCAGCTCGTTGTCGATCGCCAATAATTCGCCGTTCTTCTCAGCGATTTGCGAGTCCCTTTCCCGAATTTTCCATCTAAGCCGCTCTGATCTGGCTCCCAACGTGAGAGCCGACGTACGGAAATCAGCGACTTTTTTCTCGAGGTTTCTGATGTCTGATTCCAACTCGCGGACAGCAGCCCGATACATTGCTGTGACTGTTGGGCTTACGTAGTTCCACACAGTGACACTAAAATATAATATCACCGCGACAACAACTAACACCGCAACAATCCGCACCAACGAAACGAAATCCCTAAACAATTTTCTCATTTTCTTTCTCCTTAATATAAGGTTTTGAGCTGTTGTTGGTGTAACGATTTAATCGCGCGGTACCACTGTGGTACCACGCCGACAAACCAACAAACAACCCCTAAAAAACAAACGCGCAAACAACCCTTTTTTTGTTTGGTGTTTGGCTCTAGCCCAACAATTCGTGACACTGTGCCACTGAATCTGTGCCGTTGTTACTAACTGCACATCGCATACCAATTATCATCAACACACCCTCGACAAAAAAATAAATCAGATGACATCTAGCTATCTTCTTGTTTTTATTGTTGTTGTGTGACTTTATAATTTTAATTTTTTTTTATTGTCACCCAAAACAAACAATCCTATGTTTTTATTGTTTTATTGCTGAAATCGTAAAATTTTCTTTTTTCTCACCGTTGATGCTATTTTTTCATTTTTTTGGTTTTTCTATTGATCCGCTGATGTATTTGTTGACTGGAATTTGAGTGAAGACCATGATCGTGATTTCCGTACTCATGTCATCGGAAATAGCAATGCTACTGTTTGAAAAACGGTCACATATTTCAGTACTAACCGGCGTGCGTATTAATTTTTATAAGTTTTTATAACCTTTTTCATTTTCACGATTAGCAGTCGCAAGAGAACATCGTATCAGACAAAAAACTTACAGACGTATGACTGCACCTCAAGCGGTAATTCCTATGCATCATTGAGGCGAATGACAGAATACCTACAGAAAATTGATATACCCAACTGACTTTAATCTAGTTGATACTTGGATGGCGGGCGAAAATGACCAATCGGATTTTTTGTTTACTACAGATCAGTAGACAGCATTCGCATGACATTTTTTGGTGGTACAACAAGGCGTTCCTATCCGCACTCTGCACATTAAAAAACCAAACGAGGTAAAACAAAACTCCAAAGAGTAGGCAACATAAGATAGACGATCTCCATAACGAACGGTCGCATATCTTATGTTGTCTGTTTATTTTTCTCGTCCGATTAGATTTCGTGTTAGGTTTGTCAAGATTTCTTTTGCGATTGAGTTATCAAATATGGATAATTCGGCGATGGCTTCGTTGATATTTCGTAGGGCTTCTGATTTTGATTCTTCGATTCCTAGCAATGCGGGATAAGTCCATTTATCCATTGCGGCATCTTTGCGTAGGCGTTTGCCGACGGTTTCTTCGTTGCCCAAAACGTCCAACAAATCATCCGTAATTTGAAACGCCAATCCGAACTTTTGCCCGAAATTGTCCAACCCCGCAATCCACTCATCAGACGCACCCGCAATAATCCCACCCAACCGCAACGACACCCGAATCAACGCCCCCGTTTTTCTTTGATGTATCCGTTCAAGTAATTTTATTGCCGGTTCCTGTTGTTTTGTGTCAATATCTTTTTCCTTTTCAATATCATCCATTTGCCCGCCGACAAGTGCACTCGCACCGGCAGCACGCGCTAACTCAAGAGAACAACGCCCAACAACATCAGGCGAAAGCTTACTCAACATCTCGAACGCAAACGGAATCAACGCATCACCAGCTAATATTGCCGTCGCTTCGTCGAATTGCTTATGGCAAGTCGGACGACCTCGACGTAAATCATCGTTGTCCATTGCGGGCAAGTCGTCGTGAATCAAAGAATACGCATGAATCATCTCAACCGCGCAAGCCGCAGGCATTGCCGAATCGCGGTTGCCGCCGCACATCTCTGTCGCGAAAATCACAAACAACGGACGAAGCCGCTTGCCCGAACCAAGCAAACTATAACGAATCGCCGCACCAAGCCGCAACGGACAATCCACATCAAACAACGTCGCCTCATCAAGACGAACCTCAAGCTCACGACGAAGAAAATCAATATATGTTTTCATAAAAAAAATTTTTTGCGCGATGGCGATTTGGATTTTTGGGATAGTAGATTTTTTGGTGGTTTATTTATTGTTACAAAAATTCTACGAAGTGTCCGGCGATACCTGCGGCGGCGGCGGTTGCTGGTGAGACGAGGTGTGTTCGTCCTCCTTTTCCTTGTCTTCCTTCAAAGTTTCGGTTGCTTGTTGCGGCGCATCTGTCGCCCGGATTGAGTTGGTCTGGGTTCATGCCTAAGCACATGCTGCAACCCGGCTCGCGCCAATCGAATCCGGCTGTGATAAATATTTTGTCCAATCCTTCTCGTTCGGCTTCGCGTTTTACTTGACCGCTGCCGGGGACAACCATTCCGTACACGCCGCCCGCAATCCGCCGACCCTTAACAACAGCCGCAGCAATCCGCAAATCTTCTATACGTCCATTTGTACAAGAACCGATAAAAACACGGTTGATTGGAATATCTGTTATCCGCATCCCTTCACGCAAATCCATGTACTTCAATGCCGCCTCTGCGGATTTACGTTGCGCTAAATCAGTGAAAGAATCGAGCAACGGAATCCGTCCGTCAATAGATGTTACTTGAGCCGGATTTGTTCCCCATGTAACCATTGGTGTAATTTTTGCCGCGTTAAATTCCCATTCTTTGTCAAAAACAGCGTCTTGGTCTGTTGCTAATTCTTTCCATTTTGTCAATGCTTGTTCCCAATTATTGTTATTTGGCGCGTATTCTCGTCCGACTAGGTACGCGAAAGTTTTATCGTCTGGTGCGATCATGCCGGAGCGACCGCCCATTTCGATTGTCATGTTGCATACGGTCATGCGTCCTTCCATTGATAGTGCGGTGAATGCGGTGCCGGTGTATTCTACGATGTATCCGGCGGCGGCGGAGGTTGAGAGTTCGCCTATTATATATAGTATTAAATCTTTGCTTGAGCAGTTTGACGGCAGGATATTTGTTCCGTTGATTCTGAATGTTTTGGATTTTTTTTGGCGTAGGGTTTGTGTTGCGAATACGTGTTCGACTTCGCTTGTCCCGATTCCAAAAGCCAATGCCCCAAAAGCACCGTGTGTGGCAGTATGACTATCGCCGCAAACAATCGTCATACCCGGCTGCGTCAAACCAAGCTCAGGACCGACAACATGCACGATTCCTTGCTTTGGATTATTCATGTCAAATAATGTAACGCCGAAGTCGTTGCAATTACGTTGCAATGTCTCTAATTGTTGTGCGGCGATTGGGTCTGTGATTGGTTGGGAACGGTGTGATGTGGGGACGTTGTGATCCATGACGGCAAAAGTTCTATCGGGTCTTCGCAATCCGCGCCGTTCGAGACGTAATCCTTCAAAAGCCTGCGCTGAGGTCACTTCGTGGATCAATTGTAGATCAATATAGATCAAAGCATCGCTATTATTGCTTCCGTTTCCGATATCGATTACGTGGGCATCCCATATTTTTTGGTACATTGTTTTCGGCACAAAATCATCCGCATTTTTTGCCGACAATATTTTTTCGTCAGTCATCATTGCAATCAAATAGATGGTTAAAAATAGAGAGTACATGCTTAGTACCGAGTTCTCTAATTTTTGTATTCTAATGTTATTTGTGGAATTTTTTTCACGGGAACGTGAGTGAATTTACGGGAGCGTGATGGAATTTTTGGAATATTCTTCTCTTATTCCTTTTCGTACTTTCCTGTGAGTCATTTTATAAAAAAACAGCAGGGGCAATATCATATATTAAAATTTACAATAGACAATCCTACAACAAAAAACAACCAAACGAACAAAAAAACAGAAC
>JAISQS010000528.1 GCA_031274045.1 Planctomycetaceae bacterium
TAGCCGCACAAACCGTACTAGGCGCAGCAAAAATGGTACTACAAACAGGCGAACATCCGGCAATACTAAAAGACAAAGTTTGCAGCCCAAGAGGAACAACTATCTCCGCCGTCGCCGCATTAGAAAAAGCAAACTTCAGAGCAGCCGTAATCGGCGCCGTCGAAGCCGCCACACTAAGATCAAAAGAACTCGCAAACGAATAAAAAATCAATATACAAACGTATTGGTTGTCTTTGCGATTTGTATGTCTTTTTGCGCAACGAAAAATAATATAGACCAATACAGAAAATTGCGTCACGACAAAAAATCGAAATTTTTGTGTCCGTGCGCCGACATAAAAATATAAAAGAGTCAAAATTTTTACAAAATTATTTTCGATAACTTGATCCGGCGAGATTGTAAGCTATACTGCGTTCGTTGTGGTGATGAGATTGGTGAGAGGTGATTGCGAATTTATTTTGAGTCTCTCTCGTCAATTTCATCGGCATTGTGATCTCATTTAGCGATTTCTTTGTCAGTAGAACAAGTTTTCTCCTACTCAATGATCAATGAATTATTTTTGCCTAAACCGATTCAATATTGCACAAATTAACACAACTAACCAACGGTAGAACTATGAAGTCAACTATTCTATCTATTCGGAATCTTGCTGTGATTCTGTTTGCATTTTCGGTGATGCTGATTACTGGAGTTGCCGATGGTGATACGCCGCAGTATGTGGTTCTCTCGGTTGCCGGAGGTACGCCTACAGAGGGGGAAAATGTTGAAAATGAAGATGTCAACGTGACAGATGAAAATATATTTTCTACGGGTACAAGTTACACGTTCTGTATCAACGGAACTATAAATTGGGAGCCGCAGGAACATGTTGAAGCGAGACCAGTTCAAGTTCTTTGGCATTATAACGGGGCTACGCTCACTGGCGGTGATGGAACTTTGACGGCAACTCCTGGCGCAGACTCGCAGGACACATGGACAGAATCCAGCTCGCGCACTGTTAGCATTTCAGTTTCAAGTCCGGACAAATACGAACTCACATTTTCTATTAGTGCCAAAATGGAACAACAAAACAGCGATGGCACGCCTCGCCAAGATAGTTCCGGCAACAATCTCTACACGAGTCTCGGCACCGCAACACAATCAGTCATAATTTGGGTTATCGGAATTGACTCTATTCAATACAAACGTTCAACAGATTCAGATTGGCAATCCGCAACATCGACAATTTACGTACGAAAAAACGAAGCACTCTCTTTCAAAGCAAACAAAACACCAACAGACGCATCAAGCTTTCCCGCAAATCAACCGGTTTGGAGCGGCACTGCCGGCGCAACCGGCAACTCCGAAACCGTCTCTGTAACATTCGACACCACAGCATCAACCACAACAGATTACAAAACAGTTATCGCCTCTTGCGGAACAAACTCAAAAACTGTAAATGTTATTGTGTATGAATTTGATTCCTTGACTGTCACTGAAACCGCATGCACAACAAACAGTCTCACAAAACCTGACTCAACAGAATCAACTTTGTATGTCTGCAAAAAAGATAACGATAATACAAAAATTTCGTTATCTATGAAGTTGACTCCTGATGTTACTGCTGCTAATGACATGGTGCGATGGACGGTGGAAGGCGATGTTGCGACTCAAAGTAGCGGAAGTTTTAGTGATAGTTGTGAGGTTACATTGAAGCCTTCGGATGATACGAAACATACTTTCACGGTCAAAGCCGGACTTGATACAAACCGTGATGGTACGCTTGGAAGCGATGAAGTGTCCGAAACGATCACGGTTGTTGTAATGGAACTCAAATCGGTTAGTATCTCTGCCAATTGTCAAGATGGCACATCGAAAAGCGCAACCAATCCGTCTGACAGTGAAGTGTACTTTTCATGTGCTTGGGGTGCAGATTTAACTGCCAACCTTACGGTAGTCTCAAACCCGAATACATTGGAGGTTCATAGCCGTGTTCGCTGGTCTATCATTGGTGACAAAGCTACTCCGACGAGTGGTGATTTTTCCAATCAGTCTAGTGTAGTGCTTTCGCATATTGGCAATCGTGAATATACGTTTAAGGCTGGTTTGGATGCGAATTGTAATAGTAGTTTGCAAAATGATGAAGTTGCGCATACGATAAAAGTAAGAATTCTCAGCGTAAAGTTAACCCCCGAAAACGCAGGCGGCGCAGCCGGTGCAGTACCAATGACAGAGTGCATGGAAGGAAGACAAATAACATACACCGCAACTATGAATTCATGGTCAGATTTAGGAAATGTCAAATACAAATTCTACTTCAAGGAGGCAGATGGAACGGATTGGACTCAAGATAAGGAAGTTGCCAGTAACACGGTAGAAACAACAGATATCTACTCTGATAAAGTTTCAAACTCCACCGAATCAACCGCTGCAACAGATGATTACTTTACAACCCCAGTATACGTCACAGCGACATACAAAGGAGTAACAGCAATTTCAGATACATTGAATATCAAGGTATATCGACTTGGAATCAAAAAATTCGGAGACGAAGCGGACAAAAAAGACTGGAAAGTTTGTGTCGGCAGAAGTATTGAGTATGAGGCGAATTCTTCGAGTGATTGTCAAAATTTCGAGTGGGATTTAAAAAGCGGTACTTTTAGTAACTACTGGCAAACGGACGGCGGCACCGCAAAATCCGGTACCGACATGAAGATCAAATATTCGTCATTGGCAAAAGCATACAATTCATGGTTTGGCGATACGTATGGAAACGTGCGAGTAAAATGCAAGGATGGCGATAATAATTCTTACACTTTTGAATCTGTCAATATGTCCACGCCCAAAAAAACACAAGTATTCTTCCCACCAGATTTGAATGTCGACGGCGGAACACCAACAACAGACAAACCGCCATGTTGGTTCGTGTTTTGGAAAGATGGAGGTGTTGTGAACGAAATATCACAGTTTAAATTTACTACTGACATGGTAAATGGCATGTACGATGGACAGTTGCACCTTGGTAATACATGTTTGCATAAACGTACCGCCACCACTCTAACAAGGAAAAATCGTACAGGTTATCCTCCTATAACAGTAACAATCACGGGGAACGATGAGTATATTGATGGCGTTGCGGGGACAATTTCGCATGAGTTATACCATAAGTTTACCTACGATAATACCGCAACAGATAGTGATGGCGATATGGTTACGGATGCTCGTGAACAAACTCCTGAAAAATCACATTTTCCGATAACGTTTTATGACGACAGAGACTCGTTCGAGTTATCAGTAAACCTCCCTGCTTATGCAACATATACGCGTGGTGATCAAGAATTTCGATGTAGATTGGAAAATATTCACAGCAAACAGACGATAGACAAATCAAAAGATTGGGCAGCTGATGATAGAAATCCCCTTTGGAAATAATTTTTGGAGGGTGCCACTAGGTATTTCAAAACTATGCGTGGGTAAAATACGAGTCGTGTTGCGAGTTGTGGGATTTACCTTTTTATAATTATTCTAGTATTATTTTTATAAGGTTTTTTTATGAGACATATTAGTCAAAGATTAAACAATTTTTTTGCGTATATGAAAGTTTCGGTAACATTATCAAAATGTATTTTATTTTTTACTATTATTTTATTTTGTTGTAATGAATGTGCGCATGCTGAGTTACCATCTTTGGACTCATATCCGAAAAAATATGAAAGTATAACGGAACGAGATTGGGATGATACAAAAAAACAGATTGATGATATGTTATCTAACGCAAGACTGACCGATGCCAGTGCTGAATTGTTTTTTGATGTGTCGTATAAAGTAACGCGCTTTTCCCAAATTAAAATCTCTAACAAGCGAAAAGAAGAGATGTCGATCTACATACTCGACAGCGTTCTTAAAATGTTAAAACAAAAGGAATTTTTGGAAGGTTCGTTTCCAAATCAAAATGAAGACGTTGAAAATGCACCTGACAGCAAACGGTATATCCAAATAGTTTTGAAAATGTTGTACTGTTATGGAAAAATATCTACAACATGCGATCACGTTAAGTTTATTGAACTATGGAATGTTCTCCATTCGGAATTTGATAAACAACCTCATCTGTCGGATAGTATCAAAAATATGTTGCTTACTGTCGCAGAGATGCAAATTAAATCAGACAACGTATTGCATTTTTTGAGAGACATAATGAACACGTCCATCGTCAATGACAGAGAAAAACTGCGAATGGATAATATCATTGAATTGCATGAATTTGCAATAATTACAGATCAGACTATACTCTGGCGAACATTTTGGAATAAATATAAACCGACTGATATGGATGATGTATTTAAGGTTGATTTTGTTAATGAACTATACCACAAAGAACTGTCATTGATTCGTATTTTGCCGGAATTAAATTATCAAATTCCTCTTGACATCTCCGAAACAAGTACAAATCTACATGAGAAATATATTTTTGTTCTTTTTTCAAATATTATTGCGATGAATACTCTTAATTCGCTGAATCAACCGACGGAGTCGTTTGACTTGTTTTTCTCAAAACTTGAGTCGGCAACGAAGACATTAACCTCGAAATTTGTAGCAGAATATCCTGATTTTTTATCAAAAAAATTGTTGAACTATAATCAAATTTTATTTGTTGAAAATAAAATTAAACTAAAACAAATAAAAGAATATTACAAAAAGAAAAAACAAGATGAAGAACGCTTGAGAAGTCAACATGGATATTCATCGCCTTCATCAAACATATTGTCAGCAGATAACGTAGCCAAAGTCAAAATCATTCGTCCAGAGGATCAGGGAGAGGATTTTTCTGTATTGGACAATGTTGAAAATTTTACGCGGCTTACTACATCTGATGACAAATATGCTCGTTGGAAGGCGGCGAAAGTTCTTGGTTCGCGATTTCTTGTTGGTGAATATAAACCTACAATTGACGAGCAAAAAAAGATCGATACGTATGTCGCGTTTCTCTTGACCCAATTCAAAACAACAAACCCGGGCGATGCCGGAGATGCCTCACAACAACTATGGCGGCTCTGGTCTCTCGCTATTCCGGGTCTACTTGAAGGACTAAAAAGCAAAGACCAGAAGACTACATCTGTTGCAACACAACATCTTGTCATGTTGCGCAATCGCGAGGTGATTGAGAAATTGATCAATGAATACGACAGCACAAAAGACGACGAATATAAAAAAGCCCTAATCTACACGACCGGCAAAATGAGAACCATGCACGACAACCAACTCCCATACCGCAAAATGATGAACTCAAAAAAATCTGCCGAACTTGCTGCCAAATTGATCACACCGTTTTTAGAACGAATTAACGCAACAGAAAAGTCAGAGATTTTGCAAAAAGAGATTCGTCTTGCCCAAAAAACAATTGCCAATCCGACGGATTCACGTGCATATATTGTTGATCCGACAACGGGCAAAGAGACATTGATGATAGAAGAAATAATCGAAGACGAAAAAGAATCAACAGAATCCAAACAACCCAAAAACCAAAACCAAGATCAATCTCAATCGCAATCTCAACCTCAATCAAAAAATTTATCGCGTAATTTTGTTATTGGTATTGTTGTTTTGGCGGTAATTTTCGCGGCGGTAGTTTTTGTCTGGCGGCGTAAAACAATAACAAGATAAAACGTAACAGCTCATTATTCCAACACGAAAAAAACGATAGGTTCTTTTGTCATTTTATCTTTTTTGTGTTTTGTGTTAAAGATAAAAAAACTACAATCGAATCTTTGTATTCCCTTGTGTCCTTCGCGCCTTTGTGCGCAACAAAACTTTTTCCAAAAAAACAAAGGTAAAAAATAATGTCCGACCGATTCAATAAACGACCAACAAAAAATACAAAAAAACATTCACCAAAACATTCGTCAAATCGTTCAACAGATCATTCGTCAAAACATTCACCGAATCGTTCAACTGATCATTCGTCGAAACATTCGCCGAATCGTTCAACAGATCATTCGTCAAAACATTCGCCGAATCGTTCATCCGATCATTCGCCAAAACATTCGCCGAATCGTTCAACCGATCATTCGTCAAAACATTCACCGAATCGTTCAACCGATCATTCGTCAAAACATTCGCCGAATCGTTCATCTGATCATTCGTCAAAACATTCGCCGAATCGTTCATCTGATCATCCGTCGAAACATTCGCCGAATCGTTCAACAGATCATTCGTCAAAACATTCGCCGAATCGTTCATCCGATCATTCGTCAAAACGTTCGTCTGGTGTTTCAAGTAAGCGCGGATTGGGGCGTTCTGCCGGTCGGGTTGGTTCGCGTAATCGTGGTGCAGGCAAATTTGATTTGTCGCGAAAGAGTCTTTTTGACAAAAGCCAACAGAGCGATCATCGATTGCAGAAAGTGCTTGCGGTTGCGGGATTTGGCAGTAGGCGGCAATGCGAGTTGATAATAGAGCAAGGTCGGGTTGATGTTGATGGAGTGGTTGCGAAGTTGGGGATGAATGTTGATCGTTTTAGTTGTGAGATTAGAGTTGATGGCGAACGGTTGCAAGGAGTGAAGCCGGTTTATATCGCACTTTTTAAACCCAAAGGATACCTTTGTACCGACAACGATTTGCGGGGGCGTGCGCGTGCGATTGATTTGGTGCCGGATAATTTTGGGCGGCTCTTTTTGGTGGGTCGTCTTGACATGGACAGTGAGGGTTTGATTTTGTTGACAAATGACGGCGCACTCGCGGAACGGCTAACTCATCCTCGATATGGTGTCCCAAAAATATACCGCGTTCAAGTCGCCGGAGATGTCTCAAGAGAAACCGTAAATAAATTATGCGAAGGCGTTCATTTGGCAGACGGATTCGCACGAGCGACAGATATTGTCATTAAGAAAAAGCACAAGCAAAGCACAATACTTGACATGACTTTATCAGAAGGTAAAAACCGCGAAGTAAGAAGACTACTCGCCAAACTAGGTCACAAAGTACATCTGCTCATTCGTATCGCAGTGGGACCAATTAAAATCGGAAACATGTTGCCGGGTGAGTGGCGACACCTAACAACACAAGAAATAAATAAATTACATAAAAGTTAACACACCGCGTTAATCTACACCACGCAACCCTTTTCCACACGCCCCAATAACCACAAAGCTACTCTTGTTATACCACACAAGTCATAAACGCATTTGCGTTTGCGTGACGTTAGCGACGGTAGCTTGCTACCGACAAGATGGGGCGGTTTATGTGTTGGTGATCGTAAGGTGGGCAACCGACCGCTGGGCGGTTGCGTCGGCGCAAGCCGACAGCGAGAGCGGAAAACGTATCGGTAAAACCAAAACGCCCTACGTTTTGGGCGTGTTAGTTTTGCCGATGTGTGTTGGCGATCCAATTGTCGGCGAGTACGCCGACGTAACCGCCCGGCGGTCGGTTACCCACCTTACGTTTGCCGATACGTTTGGGCGTTCAGTTCCAACTTGTTCGGTTCTATTACACGCAGAGGCGGGCGGGATGCCCGCGTTCCAGTCCGGCACCGCTTTGCGGCGAACTTTGTGGTATAACGGTAGCAAGCCCTCATCGCCAACGTCATTTCGTATGCGTTATTGATCGGTTTTTTGATGATCGCGTGAAGCGGAAATTTATTGTACAAAAATGTTAAACGGGACGTAAATTTTTTTGTTTTATTTTGGCGCGGGTTGGTATTGATTTTTGGTTTGAATTTAATTTGCAAAATTTATTGAGATAGAAACGATTGGATTAGGGTATGCGAAAAATACTTGATGATACGCTTTTGCGTTTTGATGAGCTTGAGCGTTTGATGTCTGCGCCGGAGGTTCTTTCTGATTCGTCTAAGTTGCAACGAATAGCGCGGGAGCATGGTTCGATAGCAAAATTGGCGACCAAATATCGACGATTCAAGCAACTTAACGAGCAGATATTGGAAGCTACGGAGTTGCTTCATTCGGCTGATGTTGAGTTGCGTGAGCTTGCTGAGCTTGAGATACCAGAGTTGAAGTTGGAGCGTGAGACGATTTGGAATGATCTTCTTGACATGACGATTGGCGGAGCGGATGCGAATCGGACAAGTCTTGTTCTTGAAATACGAGCCGGAACCGGCGGCGAGGAGGCTGCGTTATTTGCGCGTGATCTTTACGAGATGTACAAGCATTATTGTGAGGATCGCGGTTGGAAGGTTGAGATTCTTTCTTTTAATCCGACGGAGCTTGGCGGATTTAAGGAGATGGTGTTGGGGATTGATGGTGAAGGTTGTTTTCGATGTTTGCAATTTGAAAGCGGCGGACACCGCGTCCAAAGAGTACCGGAAACAGAAGCCAAAGGACGCATCCACACATCCGCCGCAACCGTCGCCGTAATGGCTGAACCGGAAGATGTCGAAATCGATCTCAAACCGGAAGATTACAGATTGGACAGATTTTGCGCGAGCGGACCCGGCGGACAACACGTAAATAAAACCGCATCCGCCGTTCGATTGACTCATTTTGAAACAGGGATTGTTGTAAGTTGTCAAGATGAAAAAAGCCAACATAAAAACCTCGCAAAAGCTCTACGCGTCCTCAAAACACGACTCTACGAATCAAAACGAGAAGAAGAACAAAAGAAACGCTCCGAAGAACGCCTAAGCAAAATCGGAAGCGGAGACCGAAGCGAAAGAATAAGAACATACAACTTCCCCGAAAACCGAGTCACCGACCACCGCATCGGACTAACAATCTACAAATTAGATTCAATACTCGCCGGCAACCTCGCACCGGTAATCGATGGATTATTAGAATACGAAAAACGCGAATTAAGAAGCGCATTCGACAGCACAATTTAATACGGATCAGTTTTGGTTATTATTGAAGCAACACCCCAATATACTTTTTACACTTGAAATTTCCACTTTTATAAATTTACATTGAAAATTTGTACAACCAATATTTAGTCTTAATCGATTCGCAACAGGTAACCAATTTCCCATCCCTTAATAACAATGAAGTAGAGACGCAATGCAGTGCGTCTCTACACCACGCGCCCTTATCCCCATATTGTTTGAGTAGAGACCCAATGCATTGCGTCTGTACTTTCAATTTCGAATCGCCAAAAGTCAAAGCACATCGCTACATTGGATTCAATTCGCCTCAAATTTGATCGTGGACTTTATGCTTAACGAATAAGGGGATAAGGGCGCGTGCGGGGTGGCTTCATTGTTATTAAGGGAGGGGAAATTGGTTACCTGTTACGAATCGATTAAGACTCAATATTGGTTGTACAAATTTTCACTGTAAAT
>JAISQS010000617.1 GCA_031274045.1 Planctomycetaceae bacterium
CCGCACTCCGCACTCCGCACTCCGCACTCATTTAAAAGCTTCCATTATTGTTGATATTATTGGGGCGTTGCCCCGAGTGGTATTCGTGAATCTCTTTCGTAGGGCGTTGCCCTACGCTATGAGCTTGTTGCCCTTTCAGGGCGTTGATACTGCGATGAAAGACACAATGTAACACCCCACAAAATCCGAAATAATCAGAAAAAGTATAAGCGTATTAGTCTTCTTTGTGTTCTTCGTGCATTTGTGCGCAACTTTTTTTTGTTGCGTACAAAGACACGAAGAACACAGACGGTTTTATCCGCCTCTCGGATCAATATTGAAATCGAATCTTCAATATTTTTTCAACGCGGAAAATCGCGGAAGAACGGAAAGAGCGGAAATTTTTTTAGGTTTGTATTTCGCGTATTCCGTACTTTCCGTCTTTCCGCGTTGAAAAATAAAAAACTTCGCGTTCTTCGCGTCTCCGCGCGCAATATTTTTTGTTGCGTGGAGAGGTGCAAAGAACGCAGGGAATACACTCAATCAGAAATGGTTGGGAGATTTTATGTGTTGTTGATTGCGTTGGCGGGGCAGATGTTTTTGCACATTTCGCAACCGGCGCATAGTAGTTTATTGATGCTGATTTTGTTATTTTGTTTTTCAAGTCCGGGGCAACCTAGTTTTAGACAAATGCTGCATTTTCGGCATTTTGATTCGTTTATGTTTAGTGGTTTTCCTATTGCTTTTTTCAAGTGCAGCGGGCATGGTTCTTTTGAGACGATTAGCCATGGTTCAGTTGAGTTGATTGCTTCGTCGATTATTTTTGTGACCTCTTGAACGTTTCTTGGGTTGACGGTTTTTATGTTATTTATTCCGCATGATTGACCGATTTTTTCGATTGAGAGTTGTATGGTTGATTCTCCCATTAAAGTTTTTCCGCTGCCCGGATTTTCTTGGTGACCTGTCATTGCGGTGATGCGGTTATCGAGGACGATTATTGTTGCGGAGCTTTTGTTGTATGCGATGTCAATTAGTCCGGTTATGCCGGAGTGAAAGAAAGTTGAGTCGCCAACAATACCGACGACGTTGCGCTTGTTGCCGCTTTTTGACAAGCCGTGAGCCATTGAGATACCGCCGCCCATGCAGAGAATTGTGTCAAGCCGCGACAACGGAGGAAAAACACCAAGACTATAACAACCTATATCACCCGTAACAACAACATCGAAACGACCCAACGCAAAAAATATCCCACGATGAGGACAACCCGGACAAAGCACCGGAGGACGACCCGGCAACTCCGGCAACTCTTGCGCCCGAATTTGCCCGTGCGATTCTGACTCAAGAGAACTTGGTTGTTTGTCCGATTGTTCACACGATTGATCGCATGATTTATTGTTACAATAAATCGCAGCCCGTTCCGATTTCGCCGATTGTGATTTATCAAGTTGCCCGCCGTCAATTCCTTCGATACTCCTCTTGCAATCAAGAAGCAGATCGGGCGAAAGTTCACCGATATTTGGAATGATATTTTTGCCCTCACAACTTATGCCGAGTGCTTTGACATGCTCTTCAAAAAAATCTTCCAACTCCTCTATAATTACGAGCCGTTTAACTTGTGAGGCGAATTCGCGAATCAGGTCATCGGGAAATGGAAACGGTGCGCCGATTTTTAGAATTGAGGCGTTTGGGAAAATTTCTCGGACGTATTGGTATGTGATGCCGGAAGTTATGATGCCGAGTTGTTTGTCTTGAATCTCAATTTTATTCACCGGCAATTTTGCGATAAGATCAATAATTCTCTTTTGTCGTGATTCAAGTTCGCGTCTCATTTGGCGACCCCAGATTGGTATTGGTACGAATCGCGGCGGGTTCTTTTCAAAATTTATTTCGCGACCGGATTCTTCGCGAGGTTCGCAACTCACGAGGCTTCGTGAGTGTGATACTCTTGTTGTGCTGCGTAAGATTACGGGGGTGTTGCATGATTCGGAGATTGTGATTGCAAGTTTGATGAATTCTTTGGCTTCGTTTGAATCGGCGGGGTCAAGTATTGGTATTTTTGCAAATTGTGCGTATCGGCGAGTATCTTGTTCGTTTTGCGAAGAATGCATACCCGGATCATCCGCAACAACCGCAACAAATCCGCCGCACGTTCCGATATAACTCATCGTCATCAACGGATCCGCCGCAACGTTCAAACCGACATGTTTCATCGTCGTAATAGCCCGACCGCCCGCAAACGCAACAGCCGCAGCCGCCTCAAACGCAACCTTCTCATTCGGCGACCACTCCGCGTAAATCACATCCGCATACCGCGCCGCAAC
This sequence comes from Planctomycetaceae bacterium, assembly GCA_031274045.1. Taxonomy (GTDB): domain Bacteria; phylum Planctomycetota; class Planctomycetia; order Pirellulales; family Thermoguttaceae; genus WRKP01. The sequence continues at coordinate 2,301 of JAISQS010000617.1, forward strand.
ATTCTCAAGTATCTCCGTTGATGGTGTTCCCGGATAACCGCTGGCAAATGTCACCCCAATCTCATAAGCCCCACGAGCAATTGCCTCATTGCCCGAAAGCAAATAAATTTCTTTTTCTACTTCCATATCTATATTCCAATTTGATCAAAAAACAACAAACAAAAACAGACAAAACAGACACCCCACAACACACCGAATACAACACCGACGAAAAACAACAAGAGCGTAATTGTAGTGAAAAATTAGAAAAATACATGTACTCCGGCTAGAATGAAGTCGTCTGTTATTATTTTTTTTGAGATACGAAATAAACCAAAAAATACAAAACAAACGAAATTTTGCTATTGACATCATTTCGTTATATTTTGTATTTTTCGTATTCTCAAAAAAAATTAAACACGTTTCCGGTCGAGTGATCTACCGAGAATTTTTATTCAACAACCAAATCTCTCGTATGACTTGTTATTGATTCTGTTGTTTCGTTTATTTCTTGGTCGGGGATTGCTTTTTCTAATTTTCTGTTGCTTGCCGGATCGAGTGCGATTAGGATTAGCCGTCCGTTTTCATC
>JAISQS010000281.1 GCA_031274045.1 Planctomycetaceae bacterium
ACCTCCGGTGTTGTTCCAATCCAAACCGAACACGCAAGTACAACGATACATGGTATCAACGTAAAAATAAATGATAGTCCAGAAAAGATGTGTGGTATAACAAGGGCATCGCCCCGTGAATAGGTGATAATATAATTTAGCCCTGTAAGGGCGAAAGCAAAGAAGCGTCTAACGGCTTGCGCCCTTACAGGGCTGGATTATATTACGATTCCGATTCACGGGGCGATGCCCCGTGCTAATGCTTGTTGCCCTTTCAGGGCTAATAACAAAAAAAATGCGTAAACCGCAATTTAAATCAATAAATTCATTACCAAAATTCACATTATATACTTTTTACACTTGAAAATTTCCTTTCGCAATCGTAACAAATATGATTTTGTTACCGATTTGAGCTACGGATATTGAGTCACAACCGACTCACAACTGGTACAAATTTCCCCACCCTTAATACCAACGAAGCTACCCCAGCCACGTGCCCTTATCCCCTTATTCATAATGTTTTAATAAGGGGATAAGGGCGCGGATTGGAGGGAACTTTGTGTTACTAAGGGAGATGGAATAGGTAACCAGTTGCGGATTGGTTGAGACTCAATATTGGTTATACAAATTTTCACGATGATATAAAAAAAAGGAATTATCAAGTACAAAAAGTATAGCAGCATTAGCGCGTTGTCCTACGCGATGATATTTGACGCTTTCAAGGTTTGATAAATCGGAGATTTCATTTCAAATGTAATCCACCCCACAAAAAACGAAATAATCGTAATTTTTTTTTTCATGTTTCTTTGGGGTCAATGTTTTTTGTTTTTCGCGGTTGTTTTTTTGGTCTGTATTTTATGAAAGATGGCAACTAAACATAAAAAAATATTTTTTGCAAGGGCGAAGAAGAAGCGGATACGGCATCGGATATTGCCGCGAGCCGAACCGACGCCGTTCATGCACCGCAAGCGGACTTGGACAAACAAATTCCGCGATGCATTTGTCGGTTTGATTTCGTCTTTTCGCGGACAGTCGAGTTACAATGCACACTTTGGTGCGGCTGTGATTGTGATTTTGTTCGCGTTAGTTTTGGGCAATTTTGATGTGATTCGATGGTCGATACTTATTCTTTGTGTTGTTGCGGTAATTGTGACGGAGATGTTGAACACGTCAATTGAAACATTGGCAAAAGGGATAACGGACAAGTATGATCCAAAGATAGGGTTGGCGTTGGATATTGCGGGCGGTGCGGTGTTGTTCGTGTCAATTGGTACCGCCGTGATAGGAATAATTATTTTCACAGAGTCAATTTTACGAATCGTAAACAGATAATTTACAGGATGGTAATAGAAGATAACGAAAGATAATGGAAGAGGAAATAATGGGAGAATGTATAAAGTCTCTGTAATCTTCCTGATTATTTCGGGTTCGTTATTACATTCCGTTATGAATGTATTGCTCGGTAGAAATATTGTGGTGTGTTTTTTGTTTTGTTTGTAAAGTTAAATTTAAGATTGGGGTAGATTGTTATGTCACATACGGTTTTGCGGGATTCGGATGTTGCGAAGGTTGAGCGGTTGGCTCATACGGATGTTCGCGGTTGCTATCAATGCGGTAAATGTTCTGCCGGTTGTCCGATGGCGGACAAGATGGATGTTTTGCCGAGTACGTTGATTCGTCTTGTTCAATGCGGTGATGTTGCGGCTGCGGCGGGTGCGTTGTCGGTTTGGCAATGTATATCTTGCCTGACGTGTTCGGCGCGTTGTCCGAAGTCGGTGAATATTGCCGGTGTTATTGATGCGCTCAAGGAGGTGTCTTTGGAAAAGAAATGCGTTCATCCAAAGGGTGCGAGAATTGTCGCGTTCCAAAGAGCGTTTCTCAATTCGGTACGACGCAACGGACGAACGAACGAATTGGAGATGGTCGCCGAATACAAGATACGGGCGTTCTTGGGTGACTTCAATCCGATTCTGGCATTGAAGGACGCAACACTCGGTCCTCAAATGTTACTCTTGGGCAAGTTGCATTTGAAACCCGGCTCGCCTGTAAAAAATAAGGCTCTGGTAAAACGCATCTTCAAGAAATGTCTTGCCGAATAAATTGCGAATTTTTTCACAGGAAGGGAATGGTAGAGAAGAGCGGATAGTTAATCTATTTCGCATGGCGTTGTTCTTGTTGTACCACACGAGTTCGCCGCTTCGCGGCAAGAGAAAAAAATTCCGCAAAGCGGAAACGGACTGGAACGCGGGCATCCCGCCTCGTTATACCACATAAGTTCGCCGCGAAGCGGAAACGGACTGGAACGCGGGCGTCCCGCCCGCCTTTGTGCGTAATAGAACCAAACAAGTTTGAACTGAACGCCAAAACGTTTTGGCAAATGTCCTCCAACATGTCTTGGCGTTCCTTCCAAACTCATTCGGTTGCCTAATGCACAGAGGCGGGCGGGACACCCGCGTTCCAGTCCGTCGCCGCTGCGCGGTAAAGATATGCGGTATAACGAGGGGTGTTACCATACGCTCAATATCCGAAACAATCAAGAAATTTTCAACTTAAATCAAACCAATGTATTCTATTATTCGGGATGAATTGATAAAAACGTCTGATGTTATTGTTGTCAAGGTTGGCACGAATGTAATTACGTGCAGCAATGGTCATTTGAATGATTTGCGTATTGAGCGGTTGACGGCTGATATTGTGTCGATGTTTAGGAAGAACAATCGTGTAATTTTGGTAACGTCCGGTGCGGTTGGTGCGGGTATGGGGAGTTTGAATCTTGCAAAGCGTCCGGTTGAGATAGCGGAGTTGCAAGCAGTCGCGGCGATAGGTCAAGGAAAGCTAATCGAAACATACGAACGCTTCATGAGTCAACACAACGTCACAACCGCACAAGTTCTCCTCACCGCAGACGATTTTGACGACCGCAAGCGTTACCTCAATGTTCGTAATACGATTCTTGCGCTGTTAAATTTTGGTGCGTTGCCGATTATAAATGAGAATGACACGGTGAGTGTGAGCAGGCTGCACGCAACGTTTGGGGACAATGATCGTCTTGCGTCGTTGGTGGCGAATTTATTTGAGATGCCGTTATTGATCTTGTTGACGGATGTTGATGGTCTTTATGATCGTGATCCGGTTGATCCTCAGGCGAGGTTGATTCCGATTGTTGAGCAGTGGACACCGGATTTGATGAAGATGGTGGCGGAGAAGCGGTCGAAGTTGAGCAAGGGTGGAATGTCGAGCAAATTGAAGGCGGCAAAAATTATCACGGAGTCTGGCGGCAATGTTATTATTGCCAATGGAGATCAACCGGAGACGTTGAGAATGATTTTTGATTCGTGTGAGGTGGGGACGCTTTTTATTACGCAGGACAATCACGTGTCGGCAAGAAAGCGATGGCTTGGTTTTGCGGTGCGGTCGGAGGGGCGGATTGTGATTGATGATGGTGCGGTGAAGGCGGTGCAGAAGAATGGTAAGAGTCTTCTGCCGATTGGGATTGTTGCGGTTGATGGTATGTTTGACAGGGGCGGGCTTGTGTCGTTAGTTGATCGAAGCGGCAACGAAATCGCACGAGGACTGACAAATTACAACAAACAAGATATTGCAAAAATTCAAGGAAAAAAAACAAGCGAAATCCGGCAAATACTAGGACAATCACTATACACCGAAGCCGTACACAGAGATAACATGCAACTAGTTGATTAAACATGAACCCTCGTTATACCGAACAAGTTTTTTTGAAAGGCTCTTTTATATTTGTTTGTTGGTGTACTAACATGAAGTAATAAAATAGTTTTTGCAAAACCAAACCGCAACTGGTAACCAATTTCCCCTCCCTTAATAACCAACGCCCCCACAC
>JAISQS010000658.1 GCA_031274045.1 Planctomycetaceae bacterium
ATACAAAAACCAAAACAGAGTCGTTTCAAAAAATGGGTATTGAATTTACTTGCCGTAATGATCGGGTTGTTTTTTGTTTTGATTGTTCTCGGTATTTTTGAGATTTATGCACAAAATCAACTCAAAAAAACCGGAGAAGCGTTTCGAAAGTTTTATCATCCCAGAATTACAGCTTACGATGCCGGTATCGGTCGAACTTTTGTGGGAGGTCATTACCAATCGAAATTTATACTTGATGCTCTTGTTGGTCATAAACGCGATTTAGAAAATGATCAGCAGATTACCAACATGACAAGAAATGATATCATTCCCAATCGAACAGTAGAACACGCTACAATCTATTTCCAAAAAGGCAATATTGATTCGTTTTTTGATAACAAGGAAATTAATTCTCTTGTTGAGTTGGCTCCGCGATTGGAACGCCCGATTATTGCAACATTAGGTGGTTCAACAACGGCTGCATTTGAGTTTCCTGATGAGAGTTCTTGGCCAGAAGAACTCGCACGTTTATTAGGGCAAAACAATTTATCTGGAACCGTCATTAATTTTGGTAACAGTGCTTATAAAAGTTCACAAGAAATGCTTGTTTTTATTCGTGACGTATTACAACTAAACCCGAATATTGTCATTTCTTATGATGCAGTCAACGACGGATTCAATTATTTGAAAGATTACCCCATTTATTCCAGTTACACAACAACAACCTATGATTACGTCGCCAACTGTGACCGAAATAAGTTTGTTTATCTGCCCAATAGCGTATTTTATTTGATGAAAATCTGTCAATATAATAAAAATAATACACAAAAAGTATTTTATGGTGTCAAATCGAATAGAACTGTTGATGAAGTATTAATAGACAATTGGAATATTATTAAAGCAATTTGCGATTTTCACGGTATTCGTTATTATTGCGTATTACAACCTTTTGCATGTAATTCGGAAATAACGACAACGCCTGAGTTGCTAAAAAGACACTGGAAAGGAAAGCATGGCGGCAATCCGGAAATACGTGAACAACTTCTGAAAATGTGTCATCTCGTCCGAGAAAAAATGAAAGATAATGTGCATTTTAAGGATTTTTCCGCTTGTTTTAATGAGTACGATTCTAAAAAAATTTTTGTATGGGAAGACGATACCTGTCATGTTTCCTTAAAAGGTAACCGTATTATTGCAGAAAATATGTTTAAGATGCTTTTCGGAGATGAAAATGAAAAAGTAAAACACAATCCAGAACCCCCACAAAAAACCGAATAGACTCCAATTGTCAAGTTGCTCACCACAACAGTTCTGTTTACGCTGCGCTGTTTTTTGGGTTTGGTCGGTTGAGTTTTTTGACAAGGATTGATCGAGAGTTTTGAAAGATGTTATGGTGTGGAATGTGGAAAAAGGTTGTGGAATGTTCGGCAGTTTTGGGGCAAATAGAAGATGTTTTACATCTTTTCGCGAGGGTTGCACGTTTTGTAAGTGTTTTGCAAATTTGGAAGTTAAAGATACCCCCGATTGGATTCGAACCAACGACCTACGGTTTAGGAAACCGTCGCTCTATCCCCTGAGCTACGAGGGCAAAAAAATAAACCAGTTTCCACATCACAATTCAGCCAAAACACAACACGGAAAACAACAACATCTTTGTCAGTTAAAAATCCCTTTTTTTAGCACGCCGATAACACAGATTTTTAGGATATTCACAGATTTTATTTAACTTCTATCCGCGTAAATCCACAAAATCTGCGCCATCTGCGTGCTAAATACAAATCAAACTTCCTATAAAAAATCCCACATAATCATACACGAACAATTAAGGAACTTGGTAGTAGTTTGAAAAAGGGACTTTCTTTCAGGCTATAAGCCTTACTTGCCGAAATCCAGTGTTTTGAATTTCTTTGACTCACGCAATTTTGTCTTGGCGGAATCGCTTATTAGCGAGTTATCTTTGAGCGTCAACTCCTTCAAATTCGGCAACGTCAACAGCATATCGACCGATTTGTCCGTCAACTGAGTTGAGCGGATTGATATCGTTTTCAGGTTGGTCAATTTTGCGATGGATTCCATTGCCTTATCCGTTATTGACGGCAAATTCCAGATGTCCAACGTCTCCAGCTCCTTCAAATAAACCAAATTCATTATCCCAACATCCGACACCGAACTCAACTCATGCAAATAAAGCCGCCTCAACGTCGATAACTCACGGAACACCTCCATACCCGTATCATCCAACGACGGCAAATCACGCAACGTCAGCCGCCGCAATTGCTTGCCCTTGAGCGCAAGAAGCCCCTGCGAGCCGAAATTAGAACACCGGAAAATAATCAAATTTGTCAGCTTCGGAAATTTTTTCAATTGCTCGCCAGCCGCGTCACTAATTGCGAAATCCTGCATGTCGAACGTGTCAAGATTTTTCGCCGCCGTCAACGCCTCAATACCACTGTCATCAACCGATGTTGACATGTGCTTCAAAGAACGCAACGACGGAATATTCGCAACAACCCCAAGACCAATACCGCCAATTTGAGTATTACCGCGAATGTCAAGCGCACGCAACTTTGGCATCTTCTCAATATCACCCAGACCAAATTCCGAAAACGAACAATAAATCACAATCAAAGATTCCAAATCTTTCAACTTGCGAATCTCTCCAAGCGCATCATCCGACAACAACGAATTACGCGACAAATCAAGCGTGCGAAGATTCGGGAACAACTTCACTATCGTTCCAACTCCGGCATTGGTTATAATCGTGTTGACAATCGAAAGACTCTTCAGCTTCTTCAACCCCGATAACTTCAACAAAACACTATCATCAAGCCCGCGAAAATTCGTCACTTGAAACGTCTCAAGCTCCACCTGCTTCGCAAAAACATCAAACATCTCCACCGTCAACGCCGCACCATCTACCGAAATCAAAACCAACTCACCCGAAGACGATAACTCATACTTGCCGCCAAGCTTCTTAACCAACTCTATCGCCGCCTCCGCAACCACACTCGGCTTTTTCGCCTTGCCCTCAACAACAGACGGCTTGGACGCAGCCGCATCTTTCGCCGCAGGTTTAGTGTCAACTGCTACTGCCGATGTCGGCGTTGAAGATGTCGCCGTTGACGCAACTAACTCCGGCGTTGGTGTTGCTGGCGTTGTTGTCGTTGTGGTCGTCGTTGCTGGTGTATTCGTTTCGGTCGCGGTTGCTGTCGATTCGGTTGAATTTGGCAAAGTATCCGTCGGCGAATTTGCCGGTGACTTTGTTGACAAATCTGCCGGTGACTTTGCCGATGAATCTGTTGGCGAATTTGCCGTAGACGACTCTTCTGTTGTTTGTGTAACTGTTGTCGGCGGCGGATCAGCAAACGTGATAGACGAATTCGATGGATGTGGCGGCATCTTCATCCCATTATTAGACGACTCCGTACAACCAACTTGCAACAAAAACAATGTTGACAAAACAGACAATAAAAAACTTCGCATAATTTTTTCCTCCTAAATTTCACTTGGTTAAAGGAAACATTAACTTCGGTTGTGTGGTGCCGTGCGCACTCCGCACAGCGTCGCAACCGATTAAAACAAAACGTAAACAGGCATTTGATATTTCGCCTATCTGTACTCGCTCGACATCTCCGCGTCAACCCGACATTAAAATTTGAGTTGAGCGGTTTGGGTTATTTATATTGTTTTTTGGTCTAAAAAATTCTTTCTTGCCAATCCTGCTGCGCCGATGAAGCCCGCGTCTGATCCCAATGTTGAAAATTCTATTGAGAGGTTTTCCGCGACGGCGATAAAGGTTTGTCTTTTTACTTCGTCGATTATTTTTTGCAAAAAGCGTCTTCCTATTTCTGATTCGTTTCCGCCGAATGTCATTGCGCCGCCGAGTAGGATGCAATCGGGGTCAATTGTGTGCAAAATAGAAGTGATTCCGATTGCGAGATATTTTGCGGTTTCCAATACGATTTCGATGGCTGCCTCGTCGCCGTTTTCGGCTTCAACATAGACGATTCTTGCAATATCGCTCATTCGCGTTTCCGGTGTAATTTTATTTCTGATTGAGGATGGTCTGCGTGTGGTCAATTCCAATGTTCTTCTTGCCACGCCGAGCGAACCGGAATATGCTTCGAGATGTCCGCGTACACCGCATCCGCAAATCATCGCGTTGGCGGACGAGTCTATAATGATGTGTCCGCATTCTCCGCCGTAACCGGTTTCGCCGTTGATTGATCGACCGTCAATAATTATCCCGCAACCGATGCCGGTTCCCAATGTCAACAACGCCACACTCTTTTTGCCCGCCGCCGAGCCGACCCAAAATTCGCCGTAAGCTGCCGCATTCGCGTCATTGCAAAACGTCACCGGAATACCGGCACTCTTCTCAACCTCAACCGCTATCGGAAAACCATTCCAACCATGCAAATTCGGCAATTCACGCAGACATTGTGTCTTTGGGTTCAGCGTACCCGGCACGCCTAAACCGATAGCGCAACATTGCGATTTAGTGAGACCTAACCGATTGCAAAGAACATTTATTGATTCGGTTAGTAGTTTGACTGCGTTGTGTGGATTCATGTCGGTTTTGATTGCGATAAATCGGCGGCTCACGCCATCCGCATCAACCTCACCCGTACAAACCGACCGCCCAAAATCATCCACAAGACCAACCTTCATACTAGTGCCGCCAATATCCACTCCAACAAAAAAAGGTTCTCTTGCATCCTCTATCGAGAGCAACGCTCTTTGATCCTGTCGCATAAAGATTCTCTAAATTATTTTTTGTTACAAAAATTGATTAGCCAATATTGAACTTTGCAAAATTCATTGCAAAATTCATTGCAAAATCACCCAAAATCAATAAGGTGTGGAATTGTACCGCAACATAGAGCATTGCGAAAGAGGGACATCAAAAGAACCAAAACAAATCACATCACATCACATTACATCGCAACGCAACCAAAACAGATCAATAAGTTAGATCAATTAAGTTAGATCAATAAGCTAGAGTCCCACATTATTGAAACGATAAGTCGGAAGGTAGACAACATGAGGTTGCGATCATTGTGTGGGCGAGGCTTGCCCTCGTCCCAATGGAGCGTGAAACGCGTTGATCTACCAAACCACCCCAATCAAACCATCCCAATATTCGGTAACGAAAATGCACCGACAACATAAGGTAGTCAACCGCCCGCCGGGCGGTTACGTCGGCGTAGCCGACGATTGCCGCTTCGCGGCGACGGACTGGAACGCGGGCATCCCGCCCGCCTCTGTGCGTAATAGAACCAAACAAGTTTGGAACTAAACGCCAAAACGGATTGGCAAATGTTCTCCAACACGTCTTGGCGTTCCTTCCAAACTTGTTTGGTTTCCTAATGCACAGAGGCGGGCGGGACGCCCGCGTTCCAGTCCTTCGCCGCTTCGCGGCAGAAGAAAAAATTCCGCGTAGCGGAAAAGGATTGGAACGCGGGCGTCCCGCCCTTGTTATACCACACATCTTTTTTTTATATTTTTTTTTATATTTTGTGATTTTGTGATAAAAGGGTATTTTTTTTGATTTTCGATGTTGGGGGGCGGGTTGATGTTGGGAAAGCG
>JAISQS010000320.1 GCA_031274045.1 Planctomycetaceae bacterium
GCCCCCGAGTTCGTCCCCGCCGGAAAAATAAAACAAACCAACCCTGTGGACAGTAAGAAAAAATTAAAAACTCGACGTAAATCCTAAAAATAAACCACATTTACACACAAACATCATAGCGACTTAAAACGGAACATCCGTTAAAAAATAAAACTCCGCGCTCTTTGCGTCTCCGCGCGCAAAAAAAATATTGTTGCGCGCGGAGACGCGGAGAACGCAGAGGAATTTATCCGCTTCTCGAATCAACATTGAAATCGAACCTTCAATATTTTTTCAACGCAGAAAACGCGGAAGGACGGAAAGAACGGAAATTTTTTAATGTTCATTTTCCGCGCTTTCCGTCTTTCCGCGTTAAAAAATAAAAACTCCGCGCTCTTTGAGCCTCCGCGCGCAAAAAAAATATTGTTGCGCGCGGAGACGCGGAGAACGCAGAGGAATTTATCCGCTTCTCGAATCAATGTTGAAATCGAACATTCAATATTTTTTCAACGCGGAAAGTGCGGAAGGACGGAAAGAACGGAAATTTTTTAATGTTCGTTTTCCGCGCATTCCACGTTTTCCGTCTTTCCGCGTTAAAAAATAAAAACTCCGCGCTCTTTGAGCCTCCGCGCGCAAAAAAAAATATTGTTGCGCGCGGAGACGCGGAGAACGCAGAGGAATTTATCCGCCTCACGAATCAACATTGAAATCGAACCTTCAATATTTTTTCAACGCAGAAAACGCGGAAGGACGGAAAGAACGGAAATTTTTTTATGTTCATTTTCCTCGCATTCCGCGCTTTCCGTCTTCCCGCGTTAAAAAATAAAACTCCGCGCCCTTTGCGTCTCCGCGCGCAAAAAAAATATTGTTGCGCGCGGAGACGCGGAGTAGGGAACGCGAGAATTTTCAAGTGTAAAAGGTATATCTGCGCCTCACAACGTTGCAAGGGACGCGTAATGAGTTGGACGCTAAATGTAATCGCTATCGAACTACAAGCCGCAAAACAATACACGCGACATCGTAAATACTAAAAAACATGACTTTATGACAGCCAACAGTATAAAAATGACAATGTCAGCGTGATTCGAATTCATTGCGACATTTTCGGTGTCGGATTTTTGGGAACAATAATATTAAAGATATTTTTTGGAGCAGGAACTTCACATGTCAGCGGAGTAGATGAGTAATTATCATACTGTGGATCAATCAAAGAATGTGTTTCCAAACCATCCTCCACTGAAATCTCTTCGGACGCTCCGATGATGTACACTTTATATGTCCCTTTGGGCAAGCCATCGTTGATGGTCACGGATCCCATTGTGTACTTCCCTTCAAATCCAATACTTCCACTCGCTTGAAATGTGTCAGTGGCAAAAATCACCGCACCGGAAGTCAACGGCGTACCATCGTCAAATGTCACCGTTCCGCCAAGCCGCACTTTGCCGTCACTACACCCGGCAAGAAAAAGTAAAATAAACAGTAAAAAAATATTTTTCTTCATTCAAACCTCCTTTTTGTAAGTTAAAGTTTTTTTGTAAGTTAGTGTATCGGACATAAAATAATATCCGTATTGGAAACCGAAACATAAACGCTGTGACCACAAAAAACATCACCATAAACAAAAAGTCTGTTTCGGCTTTTCTTATATACTTTTTACACTTGAAATTTCCTCTTTTATAAATTTACATTGAAAATTTGTACAACCAATATTGAGTCTTAATCGATTCGCAACAGGTAATCAATTTCCCCTCCCTTAGTAACAATGAAGCCACCCCGCACGCGCCCTTATCCCCTTATTGTTTGAGTAGAGACGCAATGCATTGCGTCTCTACTTTCAATTTCGAATCGCCAAAAGGCAACGCACATCGCTACATTGTATTCAATTCACCTAAATTTTGATCGGGGAATTTTTGCTTACCGAATCAGGGGATACGGGCGCGTGGCTGGGGGTCTCATTGGTTATTAAGGGATTGGGAAGTTGGTCAACAGCTACGAATTGGCAAAGACTCATTGCCGGTAACAATATCATTTTGATTGCGATTGTGATGGGAATTTTCAAGTGTAAAAAGTATATACCGAAATACGGTTTTTTTGTCAGTAGAAATTCCAATACATTTCTCGCACCATTGGGGACGAGGGCAAGCCTCGCCCCTACAACATTGGGCGTTTTGGTTTTGCCGATGCGTAAACCACTCCCGTTGTCGGCGAGCGATAATGATTCACTGGCGACGTAACCGCCCGGCGGTCGGTTGTCCACCTTACGATCACCAACGCAAAAAAACTTGTGCGGCATAACGAGGGCAAGCCTCGCCCATACAATACCGATGCGATCTTAGTTTACAAAAAGATCAACTCACTTATGTGCGTTGTCGATTTGTATTGCAATTGGTGGTGGAACTGTTTGGTCTATTATGCTGACTGTTATGATGGCGTTGGTGATAGTTGGATTTATTATGGATTTCGGTTGTGACCGCCAAAGCAAATAGGATTGTTGAACTTGTTTTACTTGGTACTGTTTTTTTCCGGTTAAGAACAGAACAAGTTTTCCGTCTGTTCGCCAATTGATCCCCTCTTCCGAAAAATTTACTTTGTGCAAAAACGGAGTTTGCAGGGAATAGCCTCTTGATATTTTGCCATCGTCCATCTTTTCTCCAACTCCATTGATCGTTTTAACCTCGTCAATCCGCATCAATTCTGCTGCTATATTGGTACGAACAGTTTTGAGATCAAACGATAACAATGACGACGATTGAGCTTTGATCCCTTCCTCATAAACGGAAATCAGAGGTCTGTAGCTCGCTCCCGCACTGCCAACATACGTAACCACATCCGTAGCAAACGGCGTTTTATTGACATCTGTCAATGCCGCATTTGCCCCATTGAGATTTGTCAATGTCGGAAACTCAAAAACACCGATGGAATGGAATGCGTATACTTTTGAGAAAAATTTACTTTTGGCTTCTTCATATTTGGAAAAATCTTTTTTGGCAACCCAATAAGCAGAAACACCCGGCGTTTTACAAACAGGTTTTCCGTCTATCGTTTCAATCGGCTGAATAAACGGGTACATTGCTACGCGGAAATCAGGAACATCATTCTTATCAACTGCATCGCTATTGAACTCGATAAATCTCATTTCGACAGCAAATTGAATTCCGCATGTTTCCGGTCTCATGTAAGCACGAACGATTTGAGCGATTCGTTCGTGCATCTGCGGCGTGTGGTAAACGTAGAGTATCTTGTTATCACAACTGATCAAACCAAAATTATCATCAGTCCAAGCAGATTCGCCGGTTTCTTGCTTGATTTGGCGGATGATGTCTTGTCCTCTTTTAATGTAAGGCACAGACGAAGCCTTACTGCCGTCAGCAGAATCGGGCGGGACAAATGACATACTAACAACATATTCGCGCCAAACCTGACCGTTTTGGTTTGGAAGTTGGGCGTAACTTACGGATATTGCCGCAAACAAAAAAATACAAGCAAACACAAAACGTAACATTTTTTTCCTCCATGTACGTAAAGTCAAAACAAATTCAACAAACTTCCAAAACGTTAGTAAAATCCACTTCACTAACAAACTCGCGGAGTATAAGAAAATAAAAAAATAAAATCAATAGAGATTTTTAGACAAAAAAAATTCCTGATTATTTCGTTTTTTGTGGGGCATGATTTTATTGATTTATAGCCCTGAAAGTAGAGACGCAATGCATTAAAGTAGAGACGCAATGCATTGCGTCTCTACTTTAGCACGGGGCATCGCCGCGAAGCGGCGACGGACTGGAACGCGGGCATCCCGCCCGCCTCTGTGCATTAGGAAACCAAACGAGTTTGGAAGGAACGCCAAGACGTGTTGGAGAACGTAAGGTGGGTAACCGACCGCCGGGCTTTCTTGGTGAATAGCGTTTTCGGTGAGCGGAGCAAGCCGAAAACTGTGGTGCGGAAAA
>JAISQS010000349.1 GCA_031274045.1 Planctomycetaceae bacterium
AACGACTTCCCAAAACGGCGCGGACGCGAAAGAAAGAATACTCTACCGGAAGAGATCATTTGGAGAACATCTTTTGTTTTGTCCACATACAAATAATCGTTGCTACGTAAAACCAAAAAAGATTGGATTCCTATCGGTAATTTCTTCATAATGGTTTTTCTTAATTTTTAATTTTTAATTTTTATTGCAATGTAATTCATAATAAGTTGTGTGTGGTGGAGACGGGGCATTTTGGTTATATCCATTTTACGTTTACGTCAGGTCTTGGCGGAACTTTTTGATAAAATTCACCTCCGATGTTGCCTAGCATTAAACTTGCGTAGACTGTTTCATCTCTGCTTAATCCTAGCCATTTATTTATTTTTGATTCTTTTTGGGCAACATGAATGAAGTATCCGGCCCAACATGTTCCTAATCGCATTGCGGTTGCGCAGTAGTCAAATGTTTGGATTGCGATTGTGCAATCTACTGTTCCCCAAGTTGCCTCCGCCGAAGTATACGCCGCGACAACACACGGCGCGCCGCGAAATATCGGATCAATACCTCTATCCCACGCCTCCAACATCTCATCAACACCCTTCAAACACCTAAACCAATCAATCACTAACCCCGCCAATTCATGCACCTTATCGCGACCATTGATAACCAACCAATTCACCGACAAATGATTTCGCGCCGTAGGAGACCAACGAACCGCGTTCAGTAATTGTTCAAGCTGATCTTGTGTTACCGGCTCATCCGAATAACTACGAATCGAACGCCGCATTTGAACCAACGAAATTATATGCTCAAGACGTGGATGAACTCCAACAAACATCGGCTCACAATCAGTACCATCAATACCATTGATCGATATCGCATTAACAGGACAGATCGCAATACAATGATTACACGCAATACAACGATCCGAACCGCCCGCCGATATAAGCGTACTCTCCATCGGAGAATTACGCACAAATACACGCGCCGGACAAGCAAGGATACATTGACCGCAACGAACACACTTAAATTTGTCAATAATAATATTTGACATGTTAATTGAATACAGAAAAAAATGAAAACAAAAAATACACACAACACTAACACACAACCGCCAATATTTTGCCGCATCAATATAGACAACATTCAGCATCATCACCGCTAAATTTTACTTCTCAACTTGCAATAACAACCTACTCAAAATACCTGTCTGCTCAAATTGAATTATCGGATCAGCATCAGTCGGCGCAAGAAATTCTTTTGACTTTGCAAATAACTTTTTCGCATTATCAAGATCGTTTATGTCAATATACATCGCACAAATAGAAGTGTAGATCAAAAAGAGTCGTTCTTTGATCATTGCTTCGGTTATGTTTGTTTCGTTCGGGGCGTTTTGTTTTAGGTCTGATTTTTCAGTGTTGTTATTTTGAATTTGGACAAGTCCTTTTAACTTCATCAAATCTTTTGTCCCGTCAAGAAATTTAACCGAATGATTCAAAGCGTCGCGCACACCGTCACAATTTCCTAATTCGAGGTGTAATCTTGCGATGTTATATTGATATTCCAATATCATTTGCGGATCACTTAGTTTGTCAATATCGTTCAATAATACTTGCGATGTTGTTTGGATTCCGTTTAGATACATTATTTCCGTACTCTTTATGAGCAACGCGAAATCTGAAATTATTTTTGCGGAAACATCATTTATCGTTTCATTTTTTTTCGCATTTTCATTCAAATCAGCAATCAATTTTATATCTTCATCGGGGTAACTCAAATTTGTTTTTTTGATTGCGTTATTTAATCCTTCGCTTTTTATCAAAGCAAAAACCAGATGGCGTTGCATTTGATATTTGTAGTTTATGTCTTTGATTGATTCGATCTGTTTTGCGGCTTCATCGAACTTTTTATCTTTGATAATTTGTCCTATCATTACCATATAAAATTCGCCGCCAGATTCTTTTGGTATGCCGCATTGTTCGATCATTTTTGTTGCGATTTCTTTGCGGTTGTTATCTAACAAAAACGTGATTACGTTTAACATAAAGATATTTTTCCGTTCCGCCGAACTCATCATACTCAACAAAATCAATAACTCCTCAGTTGTCCCTTTTTTTGCGATTTCACGGCTCAACTCAATAATCGAATGATCTTTTATATTTTCTGATTTTATATCATTGAGATTCTTTTTGGCTTCTTCAATTTTTCCTGATTCTGCCAAAGACCTCACAATAGAACTCAACAACATATCTCTCAACTCGCTGTTTTTTGACAACATCACTGTTGTTGTCGCATCTGTGTAGAAACCGTTTTGTACGAGGTCGCGTATTGTCAGCATTTTTATACTTTTTGAGTCAGCTTCATCGAGTTGGTCTGATAGTTGAATTGCTGCCAAGAGATATTGTTTGGCATCGTTGCGATTACCGGATTTGCCGAGAATATGACCGAGCCGCGATGCCGCCAACGCTTGAATTTTAGTGTCTTTCGCAGCCTTCGCGCAATCTATCGCGTTCAACAACAGCCCGTTAATTTCATTAGGCACCGGCAAATTTTCTTCTTCCATGTCATACATAATTTTTTCTGCTACGTCAAATTGAATCTGTGCTTTGTCGATGGCTTGTGTAAGATTCTCAATCGTTCGCGCCGCTTGATTGTACTCACCAATATTCGCCTGCGCAAGAGCGAGCAACTCGTAAAAATTCGTCTTCGCCTTGACTGATTCCAACTGCGGAATAATTTTCAAAATATCCTGAATCGTTTTATTCGCTAATTGCTTGTCCTTGAAACGCGACTCAAACGTAAGAAGATCAAACAACTTACTCAACTTATCCTCGCGATTAGTTATCTTCTCAATAAGCTGATTTGCACGTTCCAGCAACTGCATTTGAGCCGGTGTCACAACCAAATTTTTAGACAAATCTTGGGAAACTTCTTCGGCAAAAATTTTACAATTATTATCCGCAAAAAAATGATTCGACATCAGACTCGGAATGATAAATACAAACAGAAACAAAAACAATTTTGACACTCCGCGAACAAACGTGCGTTTAATGTATCTGCGAATTGATTCGGTCTCTACAAAAAAGACATGTGGTTTTGACATTGGTTTTTTAAGGTTGGTTTGATTTGGTTTGATTGTACAATTTGATCTTATTTTAATTTGATCTTATTTTAAAACTGGCTTGTACCGGTGAATTTGGCTAGTTCAATGGCAAATTTATAAGCCTGTTGTGACGTTTTTGTGCAAACGAAATTTGTAATAACGTTGCGCAAATTCAGTTTAACTCGGTTGCGGTTATGATTAGGTCGGAATCAGATGGAATTGGATTTATTATGTTCGCGTCGTAATTCTCGCAATCGAGACCTGACATTTATCGCTCAGTTATTATATGCGTGATTTATTGTTCTACAAGAGCGACATCGATTCTGCTTCGTCCGTTTCCTTTTGGAATAATGCGAATTTGTGAGCGGATTCTCTGTTGGATATTTTGTACATGCGAAATGATTCCGATCTGTTTGCCGTCTTGACGCAACCCGTCCAAGACACCAAGCGCAATCTCCAACGTCTGCTCATCCAATGTCCCAAAACCTTCATCAAGAAAAAGAGAATCAACCCGTATCCGCTCACTTACCATAGACGACAAACCAAGTGCCAACGCAAGACTAACCAAAAAACTTTCTCCGCCAGACAAATTTTTTGTCGTGCGAATCTCGCCGCCGTTGTACGCATCGAGAATATCAATCATCAATGGACTCTCCTCATTTTTCAACAATATATATCGGTCAGTCATTTTTGCGAGTTGCAGATTCGCGTAATGCAGCAATGTCCCCAAAGTCATCGATTGAACGATTTCTCTATATTTTTTTCCGTTGTTGCCGCCGCCGATTAGTTCGTCTAACTTCTTGCTGATTTCGTATGTTTTTTTAATTTCGTTTAATTCTGCTTGTTTTTTTTCTTGATCTTTTTGTCGTTCGTTATTGCTTCGTAATTTTTCGTTTAGGATTCCGATTTGTATATTTACATCTTTAATTTTGTTTCCGGTTTCGTTGTAATTTTCGCGGAGTTGGTTGATGTCAAAATTGGTTTCGTTTGGTTCATTTTCGATAGCGAGCGTTTTGGCGTATTCAATTTCATCGTTTAATTTTTTTTCATAATTTTCTTTTAGGGTTGTAAATTTTTGTCGTTCGTTTTTTATTCTGTCGGCTTCTGTTTCGATTTCTTGTAATTTTTTGGGTTCTAATCTTGCGTTCAAAAAATCTGATTCGGAGTTGAAACCTTCTGTTTGGAGTTGTTCCAAAAAAGTTTGTTCTGCGTTTTTGATGTCGGTTTCGTTTTTTGATTTATTTTCCAAAGTAATTTCGCGTTCCTTTTCAAGTTGTACGAGTTCGAGTTTTTTGTTGTTTAATTCCTTCTCTGCGTTTGCTTGTTTTTCTTTTGCGTTGTCTAATTCTTTTGTTGATAATTTTTCGATTTCGTCGGGATTATCATCTTGCAGGAGTTTAAATCTTTCGTTCTGTCTGATTTCGTAATCGTTTTTTATCGGTTTCAATTCGGTCTCAATATTGTCAATATTATTTACAATATCTTCAAGCTGTTTTTTTGCAATAATAATTTTATTATCTGTAAGCTGCGCGGTCTCGATCTGTTTATGAAGTTTTGTCCGCATATCTAAAAATTTATCAATATCGTTTGTAGTTTTTTGTAGATTATTGAGTTGATTTTGTAACAAATTGAGTTCGGCAGTTGTATTTATTATGTTTGCGGCAGGGTTGGATATTTTATTTTTTTCGTTGTTGATTGTATCGGTTGTTGTTTGATTTTTTTTGTTTATTTCGTTCAATTTATTTTTATATTTTTCTATTTCGGATTTTGTGATGTTCAATTCATCTTTTTTTGAGTTGAGTAATTTTTCGGTATCTTTGACATGTTTTTTAGCGTTTTTTAGTAGATTATTTCCGCCGTCAGCGAGATCGGTAATGTTACTTTCCGTTTCGGCGAATGGATGATTCAATGCCCCGCATAGAGGACAAGGACTTCCGGTTTTAAGTCCGTTGCGGTGTTCGGCAAGGCTTGTAATTGTTAGCCGGAGTTCGAGATTTTCTTTGGCAATTGCGAGAGTATTTTCAATGTTATCTTTTTCTGATTCGAGTTTGGTTTGTTTTTGTTGTAGTTGATTTGTGGTTAAGTTTATTTGGTTGATTTCTGCTTGGATGGTTATCAAGTCTGCTTGTAATTCGTCAATCAAATTTAACGCCGTGATCAAATTTTCGATTGTTGTAATGGTTGTTTGTAATTTTTCTTTTTCTGAGTTGAGAGTAGATTTATTCGGCAAGATTGTGAGTTGATTATCGATTTCGTCAATTTGATTTTTCAAGTCCGCGATAGATTTTCCTTGTGATTCATTTTTTAGTTTTTCTTGTAGTGAGGAGATATTTTTTTCCAATTCATTTTTTTTGCTGAGATTATATTTGTGATCTGTTTCAAATTTTTTGATTTGTTCTTTTAGTAGAGATATATCTTTATCGATTTCACGTATTATGCGGATGAGTTTTATTTTTTCGTTATGTTTAATTTCGATATTTTTGAGGTCAATATTTGTGTTGATATTATTCTTTTCGGCTTGTGTGAAATTATTTTTTGCGTTGAGAATTAGTGGTTCGATTTTATTTAATTTTTCTTCATATTCGTTTTTTATTTTTTTTAGTGATGTGAATTTTTCGTAGTATTTATCGATATTTTTTGCTTTGCGGGCGGAGTCGAGTTTATCAGCGTCTGTTTTGAAAATAGTTTCTTTTTTTGTTATTGATTCGAGTTCGGTGTTATATTCTTTTAGTTTGTTTTGAATATCTTTTATGGATTCTTGATTTTTTATAATTTTATTTATTTTATTTTGTTGTGCGAGTAATTTTTCGGAGTTTTCGCGTAGTGTTTTTAGTTGTGTGTTATTTTGTTCGATTGTGTCTTTATCGTCGATTTTTATTGCGTTGAGTTCGGCATCGCATAGTGCGTATTTATTTTTTTCTTCTTTGAATCGTTCGTGTGTTTTTTCTGATATTTTGCTGTAGATTTCTGTTTGCGTTATTTGTTCGAGTATTCCGGAGCGTTCTGTTGGGTTACTGTTTAGGAATTTTGCAAAGTTACCTTGTGCGAGTAGTATTGAGCGGGTGAATCGTTCAAAATCGAGTCCGGTTATTTTTGTGATCAATGCCGGAGCTTCTGCCGTTTTACAATTTAATTCATGCGTTCCGCTCTCATCAATTTTGCAAATGATATGCTTGTAAGGAGAGAGCGAATCAGATTTTCTTTTGCGTTTATTTTGTTCCCATCTTGCGCAAAATTTCCCGTTCCGATGAGTTTCAAAAACGACTTCGGCGTGGCATTCGTTTGTATTTCGTGACATGATTTCGTTCTCGGATGAATTGACTCTGTTGAGACGCGGAGTTTGACCGTAGAGTGCTAAACAAATAGCGTCAAGAATAGTAGTCTTGCCAACACCTGTAGGTCCAACAATAGCAAAAATCCCGCTACTAACAAAATCAATCTTCCACTCACCAACAAGCGAATTCAAATTCTTCAAATTTACAGATAATATCTTCATACAATCTCCACGCTATAAAATTTATTGTAATATATCAGCGAACTATCCGTCTTTAACTCAACCTTATTACAATAAAATTCCCAACGCCCCAACGGGGCAATATAATCCAGCCCACCGCAACGCGGCGGGAATCGTGAATTTTTAATATCCAACGCCCTGAAAGGGCAATATAAAATAAATCGTAGGGTATGTTGCCCTTTCAGGGCGATGGATATTGGAAAAACGTAACCCACCGCGTTGCGGCGGGCTGGGGTATGTTGCCCCTTGCAGGGCGTAAAATCATGTCCCACAAAAAACGAAATAATCAGAAAAATTATGTTTGTTGTTTTGCTAATTCTTGCAAAAATTCGG
>JAISQS010000022.1 GCA_031274045.1 Planctomycetaceae bacterium
TAATAAACACAATTTTTAAAATCACTTTCGCGAATTTCGTTTTTTAGCGTGTTTCGCGTTAAAAAAAATTATTTAGTTATGTTTCGTATTTTTCGTTTATTTCGTATTCTCAAAAAAAAACATCTTAAAAGATGTGTGGTATAACGAGGCGTCCCGCCCGCCTCTGTGCATTAGGAAACCGAACGAGTTTGGAAGGAACGCCAAGATGTGTTGGATAACATTTGCCAACACGTTTTGGCGTTCAGTTCCACCTTGTTCGGTTCTATTACGCACAGAGGCGGGCGGGACGCCCGCGTTCCAGTCCCTCGCCGCTTCGCGGCAAAATTGTGTGGTATAACGAGGGTTGCATTCCTACGGAATTCGAAGACTCGGTTAGGACTTCTTTTTCTACCGAGTGATACATTCATAACGGAATGTAACAACGCGAAAACATTGAAAAGATTGAAAATAACAGATTACGTGTATTTAACAGATTTTAATAATAAAAAAACTAATCTTGGTATAAATCTGTAAAATCTGTTTACAATATTCTTCCCATACCTTCCATTATCTTCCTGTAAATTATTTCTATTGAATAAACGATTGTGCAAAGGAAATTAGCGAACTTTGTGTTAAGAATCCCCCCTCCCTTTGCGGAGATATTGGGTGTGGTATAACATTCCGCCTTGTGTGTGGTCGGGTGCGCGATCCAAATGAAATTGAATTACGGAACGGAACTATCGTGATGCTTGCCAAACATAGACAAACATTCACGAATTAGAATAGATATATAAGGAGTATTTGCATGTACGAATCAATTGCGGTGGTTGGTGCCACTGGTGCTGTTGGGACAATAATTCTTGACCTGCTTGAGAAGCGTAATTTTCCGTTCAAGTCGATCAAGTTTCTTGCGTCGAAGCGGAGTGCTGGGAGTCAAATAAAATTTCGGGGTAATGATTATACGGTTGAGGAGCTTGTTCCGTCGGCGTTTGATGGGGTTGGGCTTGCGATAGCTAGTACGCCGGATGAGGTTGCTCGTGATTTTATTCCTGACGCGGTTAAACGTGGGACATTGGTTATTGATGAGAGTGGGTATTGGCGGATGGATCCCGAAGTGCCGCTCGTTATCCCCGAAGTCAACCCCGACGCAATCAAACTCGCAAAGAAAGGAATAATAGCAAGCCCGAATTGCTCAACCACTCAAATGGTCGTCGCTTTGAAGCCGTTGCATGATTACGGTCAAATAAAGCGAGTCGTTGTGAGTACGTATCAAGCTGTTAGCGGCGCGGGATTAGTCGGAACACGCGATTTGGAAAACGGCACCAAAGCCGCACTCAATAACGAAGATTACAAATACGAATGCTTCCAATATCCGATTGCTTTCAATTGCATTCCGCAAATCGGCTCGTTCAAAGAAGCCGGATACACTTCCGAAGAATTAAAGCTGTTGTACGAGACAAGAAAAATTCTCGGAGATAACTCAATAAGTGTCTGCCCGACAGCGGTTCGTGTGCCGGTCGCGAATTGTCATAGTGAAAGTATTCTTGTTGAGACGGAACGAAAAATCACTGTCGAAACCGCCAAAGAACTTTTTGCCAAAATGCCCGGATTGATCGTGATAGATGAACCAAAAGAGAAGAAGTATCCGTTGCCGCATATTTGCACCGGTCGGGATGAAGTTTTTGTCGGACGCATAAGAGAAGATATCTCAAGCGACAACGGATTAGCCTTCTGGTGCGTAAGCGATAACCTGCGAAAAGGTGCCGCAACAAACGCCGTACAAATCGCAGAACTAGTGCGAAGTAATGGTTGATTTGAGATTGCGGATTGCTGATTGTTCTTCATTTTGTTTAGGTCTGCAATCCGCAGTCTAATATGACAAATTTAATGACGTGTTTTTTGGTGTACTTTTTTAGAGGTTATTTGGCAATGAGGTTGAAATTATGGATCAAAAAATAACAGATCCGGTTTTGCGTTCTTATCCTAAAGCTGATTATCCGCGTTATTCCGGTGAGATGGTTGGGATATTTGTTCCGTGTTTTATTGAGCAGTTTTATCCGTCTGTTACGAAGGCGCTTTGTCGGTTGCTTGATGTTGAGGGGATACCTTATGAGGTGCCGTCGCAGCAGACTTGTTGCGGGCAACCTGCATTGAATAGTGGTTATTGGGACAAAGCGCGTCCTGTTATGGAGCATTTTTCAAAAGTATTCCAAAAGTACGATTTGATTGTTACTCCTTCAACTTCTTGTGCTGCGATGTGCCGTGTTTTTTTCGGACATCTTGCGCCGGATTCGATTCATGCGGAAGTGGGCAAGCGCGTATTTGAGGCGAGTGAATTTCTTGTCAATCTACTAGGCAAAGTAGACTTCAAAGCGAGTTGTGATAAGCGGGTTGCGATGCATATTGGTTGTCATGGGCGGCGTGAGCTTGGGATTGTTGAGCAACCGTTTAAGTTATTGGAGAATATCAGTAATTTGACTTACACGCCGATTCCGTTCATGGAGGAGTGCTGTGGATTTGGCGGAGTGTTCAGTGTAAAAATGCCCGGAACGTCAATGGCTATCGGTAAACGAAAAGTCGAAAACATCAAAGAGTCCGGTTGCGAAATGGTAGTCACGCTAGACATGAGTTGCGCAATGCACTTCGGCGGAATTATGCGGCGAAACAAAACTCTAAAAAATATTCCAATAAAACATCTCATAGAATTATTAGCACC
>JAISQS010000127.1 GCA_031274045.1 Planctomycetaceae bacterium
GGTGAAGGTGATGCGAAGTTTGATATTGGTTCGTACATTTCGATTAAGCGAAATGATGGAGACACCGTGATAGATGAATCGCAAGTCGCGTCGTCGCCGGTTTCAGTTGAACAAACCAAAGCCAGTTAAGAAAACGGCTAGTACGCAGTTCTATAATCACCAGAACCGGTTCTACGGCATCGCCTGATTATGCCGTCGTAATATATCAGTGAAATACTTCAACGCTGTAGAAAAAAAACCTTATTTACGACCTGATTTTCTTACAAAAACAACCTTAGTAGCGCGAGTAGTTTTTAGTAGTGAGTTTTTAGTTTTTATTGTCAATCCACTAAAAACTAAAAACTCACTTTACTACAATGGCTACTAGGGTTGTTTTGTTTAGGAAAAATCCGGTAAGAATAAGGTTGAGTTAAAGACGGATATTTCGCTGATATATTACAAAATTATTTACCACTAAGTTACTCATGTTCGTGCATGATTCAGATGATTTTTTCACAAGAAGGTAAATGAATGGTAATGGAAGAATATTTTTTGGGAGAATTTTTTGTCAACAGATTTTGCAGATTTGACAGATTATGGTTACTGATGTTGTTTTGTTAAGAAAATTAGGTGGAAATGAGGTTAAAAAAATGTTCGCCCATTTTCATCTGGACTCTGAAGAGGGCAAATATCATAGCGTAGGGCGTTGACCCTCGTTTCGGTTAGTTGCCGCTTTGCGGCAGACGCAATGTAACAGTAACTACAAAATTCTTTACGGATCAATCGTTCGCAATTATTTTAGTTGTTTGGGTCGGGGTCTTTTGTGGTTGTGTTTAGTATAGTGGTGTGTTTATTACGCCCGCTTTCACCTGTTCCGCCTGTTGGTAACAACGGCAATTTTCCATCCCAATCAGCCGGAACAATGGGTTGATAACCCAGTCTAAATTTTCGTTGCGGGCGGTGTTGGTGTTCTTTGGTTTCGGTTGGTTTATTTGTTGTCATAAAAAATCTCCTTTGTGTTAAAGTTTGCGTTAAAAAGTTCGACGTAATCGAATGCATCGCCATCTACGATGACTCCTTCAGAGTTGGTAACCCATTCTTGGAATACGCCATTGTCATCTATGATAGCAACTTTTTCAAGATATATGCTTTTCTTATTGGGCAGAGCTGATGTAAATGATTTTTTCCCACAATATCCTCCGATGAGTTTTCCGTTTTTCAAGTGAATTAGAACAACACACGGTTTGTTTAATGAAAAAAAGTAATCCCAAGCGGTAGGGTGGTAACTTAAAATATGTTCATTTACGCAGTTGAATTTGTTGATTTGTATCCATATAAGCGGCATCGCAATTGATGTGGCAACCAAGAAAATAAATAAAAAATCTAACCGAATTCCCCCAAAAAACCAAATGCCAAAATAAACCATCGGGCTGGCGAAAAGGAGGTTGACTGTTCCCCAAAATGTTGATTCGATAACAGCATTCTGCCAATCAACTTTTTCAGTAGCTACAGCGAGTCTATACATCCGCATAGCCACCAATCCGGGAAATATAATAAATGCAGCGATGGATAATAATTGCCATACGCCCATTGCGTTAAAAAGTGAATCAAAAAACATAATAACGTACCAGACTTGTTCCAAAACTTGAAAAAAACGTAATGAGGTTTTAGTTTTTTCAACAGATTACGCAGATTTAACAAATTTTAATAAAGGCTCTTTTATTATTTCATGTCAACGTGTCAACATAAAAAATATAAAAGAGCCTTGATAAAAACAACAAAATTTGTCGGTTAATTTCTGGCGAAAGTCTTATTACAAGGGTTTTAGTTGTTCGATGATTTTTGTTCCCCATGGTCTTCTTGCGGTGTCGTAGATTTGACCGCTTGGGATGTCTTTGATTCGGATGTGCAATAATTTACTGCTGTCAATTTTATGATCGGCAGAAATATCTTCCGGTCGTACCGTGCCGCCAACGTATGTGATTGCCCCCTCTTCGCCGACTTGACTTGAAATCGTTCCTTCAACATGCAAATTGCCATTTTCCAAAACATCAACAACCTCACACGGAATATCAAATTCAAGCGTTTCCGTTTGACTCAAATTTCCTTTGTTCTGCGTTTTGTGATCAATCTCGCCCCCGATTTCCGGCAACGCTTCACCGGCGGCACTTGTTGGCATCTTGAAGAGGCTGGTGAATTTTGTCCAATAGGTTAAGCGGGCTTCGGCTTCAACTTTTTTGGTTTTTGTGAGGGTGGCGTTGTTGCTGTATTTGCGTTGGCGTTTGACGTTGACGTATATAATGTCGTGCAATTGATGGGCTCTTTGGCGTGGTGCGGGGCGGTAGATATTTGAGCCTTGTGCCATTGTGAGGGGTTGTCCTTCGCCAACACGTAACGACGTAGACCCCATCAAAGAACCCGTCTGCGCAAATAATTCTTGCACAAAAAAACACGAACAAAAAACCACCACAACACCCACAACACAAAATTGAATCCGTCTCATAAAAATCTCCTATAAAAAATTCGGACAAATTATTCGTTGCGCAAAGTATATAAAACTTGCGATGAACAAATGTACGTTGAATGCGAAAGTAAAAGTTTAAGGTTTCTGTTTATTTGGGTTAATCAGGTTATCTTTTTATTGTTGTGTTTGTGGTGGAGATGATGGGGGTGGCGTTTATTTCTACTGTTTTTGGTGCGGTGACGATTGTGATGATGTCTGGTTGTTGTGTTTTTTGGTTTCGTCTTTTTGTGTTGTTGTTATCTTGGTTGATTCTTGTGACGAAGATGGTATCTCCTTCTGCGCCGTCTGATTTTGCAATACCGACTGTGCGAATGATTACGCCGCTGTTTTTTGCCAGCAAAGTGACGACTTCGCCTTTGCGTACTAGTGTCGGGCGTTTTATTTGTGTTTGTGTGATGAGGCTGCGTTCCCGCAATGCTGTTGTTGTTTCTTTGCCGATGACGGCGTTTATGTCAATGAAATATTCTTCGTTGTTATTGTTTCGTTGGTTTGTGTTGTTGATTTCAATTTTGTCAATTGCGACATCGGATTCGCGGATGATATAACCCTTCGGAACGCTTCGCAGCAACACGACCGCACTCGTCAGCGGAATCACGTTCGCCTCCACCGGCACAACTACATTCTGTCCCGTTGCCGCATCAATCTTCTCCAACACAATATCGAACTTTTGCCTACCAACCAAAGGCTCCTCGCTCCCTTCAATCTTGCTTATTTGACCGCTGGTTGCAAGTAAAAACGTCTGCTCACGCGTCAACTTGATTATAACTTTCCATGTTATTGATGGTTCTTGTATTTGTGTTGCGGTCAATGATTTTGCGGACAATTGTCGGGTGAGGTGGATACGAATTGCTTCGCTGATCTGTTTTTCCATTTCGTCGATAAATTGTGTGGAGATGTTTTTCAAGTTTACCGAGTTGGCGGTTGGTTTGGTTGTGGTGATGCGTGGTGTGAGGTTGTGTGTTGTGAGATTATTTTGTTGAATATTTTGGTGGTTATTTTGGTGGTTATTTTGGTAAATTGTTTGGTTTGTTGTTTGGATTTGGTTTGATGCGGCTTGTATGATTTGGTTATTTTTTATGTTTTTATTTGTGATTGATATTTTTTGTGCGCCGGAGAAAGTGTGTTTGTGTGGTTTGATTCCAAGCCGTGAAAGTATGTCGCGGATTTCTGTTGCGCTGACAATTTTACCATCACTTAATTGCGGATTCGGAAAGAGGACAACCCGCCGCAATTGTTCCGCTTCACCTTGCAATATTGACGTGACCTCCGCAATATCACCAAGCAAAACCAACTCCTCCGCAACTTGTACGTCATTGCTGAATTTGATCTCCGCCGCATTCGTCAACATCATGCTTGACAATGATATTGATATTGACAAAATGATTATTGGCATAAAATATCTTTTCATTTTTTTCTCTTTCAAGTTATACGTATTGTCATTCGGACAAACAATTTACACGAAGGTAAGTCAAGGATTTTTAACCGCAAATTTCGCAAGGAATTTAATGGTGTCTTTTGTGGTCAGGAAGTTTGGAATATTTTTTTACCGTTTTATGCTGATGACTGTTTGCAGCATTTGGTCGCCTGTTTGAGTTGATTTGCTGTTTAGTTCGTATGCTCGTTGTGAGGTGATCATGTCTATCAGTTCGATGACGGGGGCGACGTTTGACATTTCCAGATATCCGGCTTTGAGAGTTCCTGTTCCGTTTATTCCGGGATCGTTTAGTATTGCTTCGCCGGATGATTCGGTGACGCGGTACATATTTTCGCCAACCCGCAAGAGACCCTCCGGATTGACGAATGTCGCAAGCTGCAACTGTCCGATCTGTTGCAACGCTTCAACGTTGCCGTCTTGTACAACCCATACGCCGCCGTCGTCGCTGATTTGAATTTTTTGGACTCCGGGCGGGATTGTGATTTGTTCTGCGCTGATTGGTCGTCCGGTGTGTGTGCTGCCGACAACCAAAATGCCGTTTGAGTTGACGCTCAAATTGCCTGAACGTGTGTAAAAATTTTGATCGGAGAACGGGTCAGATACTTGCAAAAAACCTTCTCCCGCAATTGCAATATCCAAATCACGCCCCGTTTCGGAAAGCGAACCCTCCGAAAAATTAGTCTGCACACTCGTAACACGCGTACCAACCCCAATCGCTATACCCGTCGCCGCAAACTCGCCCGTTATATCTTGCGAACCCGGATAACGCAGATTGTCGTAGTACAAATCCTCGAAATTCACACGTTGCTTTTTGAATGCGGTTGTCTCAACATTTGACAAATTATGCGCAATCGTGTTGAGCTTTTTCTCCATTCCAAGCATTCCCGTTCCAGATGAATAAATCGTTTGAAAAGGCATTTTAGCAAAAAAAGTTAATGGTTATTTGATTTCAAAATAAAAACAATCTTAGTAGCTATTCATAATTCACAGTTCACAGTTCACAGTTCATAATTCACATTGATCATTGTGCATTGCAGCAAGCCGTAGGTTTGCATCACTCGGTAGAAAATGTGTCCTCACATGAATGAGCATTCAGTAGGAATGCTACCATTGGGCAAGTCACAGGGTTGCATTCTTACGGAATGCAAAGACTCGGCTGGGAGTTCATTTTCTACCGAGCGATACATTCCTAACGGAATGTAATAACGCAAAAACATAGAACGGATTGGAAATAATAAGGTAATAAGGTTTGTTATTTGGGATAATACAATGGCTACTAAGGTTGTTTTGTTAGGAAAAATAAGGTTATAAATAAGGTTGATAAGAGCGGATATTTCGCTGATATATTACGCGTTTTGTTTTGTCGAAAATTGACATTATCATATTTTATTTCTCCTCATAATCTCCGACAACCAACACATCAATTCAAAGCATTCTGAAAATCTTTGATCGACTCGCAAGTAACCGCCGTCCGCACCAACGACAATAATTTACCAGCATCTTGTCGCTCGCGTAGTGCGTTTACTTTTTTGTGGATAGGTTTAGGGACATTCTTAAATCGCTCACTAAGGATCGCGACAACAGCTTCAGCCTCACCTTCGGCTTTACCTTCGATTTTACCTTCGATTTTACCTTCGGCTTTGCCTTTGGCTTTACCTTTGATTTCACCTTTGATTTCACCTTCTAATACTTTTTCGTCGAAAATTGACATTATCATATTTTTTCTCTCCTCGTAATCTCCGGCAGCCAACACATCAATTCAAAGCATTCTGAAAATCTTTGATCGACTTGCAAGTAGCCGCCGCTAATACTAACGACAATAACTTACTGGTATCCCGTTGTTCGCGTATTGCTTCGACTTTTTTGTGGATAGGTCTAGGGACACTCTTAAATCGCTCGTTAAGAATCGCGACAACAGCTTTAGCTTCGCCTTTAGCTTGACCTTCGATTTCACCTTCGATTTTACCTTCGATTCTACCTTTGGCTTTACCTTTGATTTCACCTTTGATTTCACCTTCTAATATTTTTTCGTCGAAAATTGACATTATCATATTTTCTTTCTCCTCGTAATCTCCGACAACCAACACATCAATTCAAAGCATTCTGAAAATCTTTGATC
>JAISQS010000321.1 GCA_031274045.1 Planctomycetaceae bacterium
TATTTTTTTGTTATATTGTGTTGTTGTTTTGTTTATGTTTTTGATTATTTTAATCTGCCCTTTAACCCCTCTTAATTAGCCATGAAGGCAAATAAAAAACAGAATCGGAAAGGATCCCGTAAAAAGAATTCTGTCAAAAAAAGTGTTGCGAAAAAAAACGCAATCCAAAAACGCGCGGCGAAAAAAATTGCCCGAAAAAAACGTGCGACGAAAAAAATTGCAGCAAAAAAGCACGCAGCCAAAAAACGCACAGCCAAAAAACACGCCAAAGCAAAAAACACCCAAAAACAATCCACCACGAAACAGAATGCAATCAACATATTTCACAAAATTATTCAAAGTGCCGCCAACAATCTAAAACCAAGTACACAACATTTTTTTGCGCCATTGTTTGTTGGTATTATGCTCGCAGTCAACATTCATCGAACTGTTGCCTCATGGATCAGAGGGGCGGCATGCAAAATAAACTTCCAAAACATATATCAGCAATTGCCGGTAATCGGTAAAAATGCCGATAAAATTTATGACAATATCATTGACGGTATTATTGAAAAGCATTGGCAGCAGTTTGCGACATCATCATCAATAAGGATCATCGGCGACGACACCCCAACAAAACGATACGGACCAAAAATCGAAGGCGCAGGTCACCACCACAACCCAACACCAGGAAAAACAGACGCAAAATTATGTTTTGGACACTCATGGGTTGTGCTTGCGATTGTTATCACGCATCCGCACTTTGGCGAAATATACATACCGATTGATGTTGAGTTGTATTTACGGCAAAAGGAGTTAGATAAATTGCAATCACTATACCCAGACCGTACATTCAAAACTAAAACAACAATACTCGTGGCAATGATTCAACGTGTAGTGGAGAAACTCAAAGTTTTTAATAAGCGTATTGAGGTGATTATTGATGGCGGTTATGCACACCATACAGTCCTGCAACCGCTCGGTCAAATGAGCGATATCGTAACGATAACTCGGCTGCGGCACGATGCGGTAGTGTTTGAGATTCCGCCCGCGCGGAAAAAAGGTCAACGCGGTCGCCCGAAATTATACGGCGAGCGAATCAACATGAAAGGCAAAGTTGATTCGAGTCGAGGTTGGCAATATATCGAGTGTGTGCAATATGGCGAAACGGTCACGAAGAGGATAAAAAGTTTTTTGGCGGTGAGCAAGTTGACCAAAGGAGTACCTATTCGTGTTGTGATAGTGAAGGAGGATGATGGTGCGTGGGTGCCGTTGATTTCGACTGATGCCAATTTGGGTGTCAAGGAAATTTTGGAAAGTTATGGTATTCGTTTTGGTATTGAGGAGATGTTTAAGGATTTGAAGGAGGTGTGCGGCTGGGGCAAACAACAGGTTCGCAAGTTGGAATCAAACGAAGCGGTAACAGCATTGAACATGTTGGAATACCATGCAGTAATTTTGTCAACATGGGATTTAAAATTGCGAGACCTGGTGGACAGAAGTCTGTCACCATGGGACGACCAAAATAGACGACCCTCTTTCGCAGATAGACGTAACTACCTACGATACGAAATATTAAAAAATGAATTATTACAAACTCTAAAAACAAACAATATACCATCAAAAATAAATTCAATACTAAAAAAAATAATACAATTAGCTTCATAAATTTCAGAAAGTACAGATAAAATCCTCCTCCCCCCTATTATTGGATTTTTTTATTTCTGATAAGATCAGCCTTCGTTAGGTTCATCTGAGTTGACGTTAGTTCGTGTTGAACGTATGGGTGAGAGGCGGTGTTGAAAATGTGTTGTATGAAATTGAGAGTGCATACGTTCGATAACCGTAGAACGTTAATAATGACTCGGTGCGATTGCCTGAAAGATCGTTAACCGAGTGTTTAACCAATTGTGAGAAAAGAAAAGAGGTGTAAATTATGAGAAAGTTTTTTGAGTTGGCTGTGTGTTGTAGCTTTTTAGCTATTGGAGTGGTGTTGGTACTCATTGCGAGCGCACCTTCGCTATTGGCGAAATGTTCAGGTGGTCAATGCGATGTGAATTGTTCAGCTTCAAGGTACAACACTAAAACGGCGGATTGCAGGGTAACTCCTGGGTTTGTTGGAAAGTGTACTACTTCGCCACCCGATACTTGTAGTACGTGTAAATGTTTGTCTCGAAATAGAGACGAGGGTGAGCAGTGTGGATGTAATGAACTGTAAAACAATAACTCATCCAAATCGGCATTGTGTAAAGGAAAGATATTTGTCACAATGCCGTAATGCACAGTGGAATCGTAACAAAAAGAAAAAAAATAATTGGATGAGTTATTGTTTGACATTGCCAAAATATCCGAGTTAAGCTGATCGAGTGTTTCCTGTCATAAACGATTTGTTTCTCGACAATGATTTATATGACACGCACACATCTTGTTCTTTACATACACTGTGAATAAAGAAATGGTTTGCTCGTTGAATGTTTGCCTACTATGCAAACATCGAGGAGTGATTATTTTTTCAAACAGGAGAATTGATTATGAGAATTTTGAGTACGGTTGTATTTATGCTGTTCTTTTGCAATGTCATTGCAATTACATTTGGTCAGTCCGATCAAGTGTCAACACAAGACAAGAGCGCGGCAGTTGATGTCGAATTATTAAAACGGCTCCCGAAAATTTGGCAAGAATATTTGCAGGCACTTACATCTGTGAAGGGTGACGTAACACGGAATTACAAACGTATAAGGAACGGTAAAACAGAGGAAGAAAATTTATCGTACAGTATTGCTTATAACTATCCATTGACGTTGGCATATAACGATTTAGAAGGAAGAGTATCTGTTTTGGGTAAAAACTATGACTTTGCATTGAAGCGTATTAACGTGAACAATCCCTGGGTAATTAAGGAACTTGAATTACGTCAACCTGAAGAGTCTGTTGAATTGATTTCGGATTTGGATTTTCCTTCCATTGACGGAACTGTTGCTACAGATAAACTCGCATTAAAAATATGTTCGCAACTTTGCGTTGGTTTGGAATTACATCGTAATTTTATTTACTTGCCAGACCTGTTCAAACACGACGCAATGACTGTGCAAGAGTTTCGTAAGGTGGATGATCCAAAAGAGACTCGCTATTTTCTCAAGTTTCGTTTTTCTCAGGATCCCCCGCACAAATTTACGTGGGTCTCAAACGAGACAGATTCGATATTGATTGAGGGTGAATTTTATTTGGTGACGGATTACTTCTTGATAGCTGAAGGGAAAATGACATTGACTTGTAATCCTGCCCGTTTATTGGATGACTCAATGACAACATCATGCGAATACGACACCGATACTTACAAAGTGCCGTTGCCTAAATCACAGAACTATAAATCAACCATGCCCGATTTAGTTTTCGAGTCAAAAAGCACCTTTAATCTTTGCGAGACAACTCCAGAAGATTTACAACGTTTTACGCTCTCTCATTACGGTATTCCCGAACCGGATTCCGGCACGC
>JAISQS010000355.1 GCA_031274045.1 Planctomycetaceae bacterium
ATTACGTTTTTAGTTTTAGCCGTTCGCGAGGGAGCTTGCTCACTGCACCGTTTTACTTTGACACATCAACAACAGTAATTACTTCTCGTCGGTAGCAAGCTACCGTCGCTAACGGCTAACTAACAGCAGTAATGGAACAAGTCTATTCCAGAATCTCAAAATAATAATGTCATACCACTCAATCAAATATTTTACTTGCCAAAATAGACAAGCCCCTAAGCTGTTTTGAGTAGATACGTTTTTTGTACTCCCAAAATAAAAACAAAAAATGCAATATCAGTGCAGTGAGGATACCACACAATGACATCCGAAAAAATTCATACATTCAATGATTGGATTCGTCTCTATCGGGATGAGTTGATGAGCAAAGAATTGAGGGAAATCTTTGACTATGAAATAAGTCATGGAAATACAGTTGAAGAAGTTTATATGAGAGGTAAAAAGTATTGGATCGTTTTTAAATTACCTTTAAGATTTGCTATGGATGATTTTATAAATAAACGAGAAATCCACATGTCTGTTAAAAGAAGTTTTTTTCCAGGGGCTTATCATGACGAACCATATATCTCTTATTCGTGTGAGAAGAGTAATCAATGTATATCAAGCCCGATCAGTTATACGTTTTTAGAATATTGGCATCAGAAGTGTGGCAAAGTACCTTCAAGTTTTATGTTATTGATTGTCATTGTTTTTTGTTTGGGGTTAATATTGTTTCTTTTGTCTGTGGTCGTGATGCAGGGCTAACACGTCACGATGGGCTATTTGGGTGTCTTGTTTGGCAAGATGAATAAATTGCGCATTTTTTTTATTTGTGTTATAATTTTTTTTGTGTGGTATTGGCGGGGTTAGTTTGTTTTATTGTTGTCGATAAGGCACTCCGCTGACACGTTTAAAAATTTAGCATGGAGGATATAGATATGTCCGCAAACCAAAGCGCAAGGACAAACACAAATAACCCCAACCAAAAGTAACACCAAGTCAGCCCCCAGGACCAAAAAGAACAACGTCAACAAGCAAAAGAAAAAGCCGAGAAACAAAAACAAGACGTACGAAAACGCTACACAACAAAAAGAAATTTGTAATATATCGGTGAAATACTTCAACGCTGTAAAAAAAACAAACCTTATTTGCAACCTGATTTTCTTACAAAAACAATCTTAGTATCCCGTGAATCACCCACAGACATAACCTTATTACCTTATTACCTTATTTTAACTGTGTAACCTAATAAGGTAATAAGGTTGAAATTTTTTATTGTCGATGGCTACTAAGGTTGTTTTGTTTAGGAAAAATCAGGTAAAAATAAGGTTGAGTTAAAGACGGATATTTCGCTGATATATTACACATTCCAAAGAATGCAGTGTAGAGTTTTCTAATTGATTCGTGCAAATAATTTTCGTCGTAGCGACTAATTTCGGAATAGATTCTGTTGACGCGAAACTTACCGCCTTATCGGATTCGGAGTGGAGTTAGCGGTACTTGAATGTGTTCTTTATTAGATTAGAATAGCCGACCCGATTGTGAGAATGGCGGTTGAGTTTGGTCTGACAGCCAACACTTATGCCGAAGCCGATGTCGTCGATACACAACGTAATGTAAAAGTTTGTTGACGTAAAAGCTCAAAGGCTGATTTGCTGAAAGCGGGCTTGCGAAGATGAACGAATATCTCAATTGCAAGCAACCCGAAGCAATCTATTTGACACAACTAAAACTTAACGTAAATTTGAGTTCAACATAAAATCAGAACTCAATTAAACTGAATTTAACCACCTGTCTTTGACAAGACACAACTAAATTTTGACAAAATTAAACTTATGGAAATGATACTTGGAATTGATCTTGGTACGACTAACAGTGAAGTCTCTGTAATCAACGGTAAAGACGTGAAGGTTATTGAGAAGGATGGTCGTAAATTGTTGCCTTCTGTGGTTGGGATTGATCCGTCGGGCAACCTGCTTGTTGGTTACGCGGCGAGGAATCAAGCACTCCTTTACCCCGAACGCACAATAAAATCGATCAAACGAAAAATGGGAGACGACACAAAAGTCAAACTCGGCGACCGTGAATATACACCGCCGGAAGTCTCCGCAATCATACTGAAAACATTGAAGATGTATGCGGAAGAATCGCTCTCCCAAAAACTCACCAAAGCCGTCATCACCGTCCCCGCATTCTTCAACGACACACAACGCGAAGCGACTCGTCTTGCCGGTGAACTTGCCGGTCTTGATGTTGTCCGTATTATAAACGAGCCGACCGCAGCCTCGCTCTGCTACAACTCCGAGCCGAATGCCAAAGCCGAAACAATACTTGTTTACGACCTTGGCGGTGGTACTTTTGACGTATCTATTGTCCGTGTTGAGGACGGTGTGATTGAGGTACTCGCGTCGCACGGCAACACGCATCTTGGCGGTGATGATTTTGACCAACTCCTATTCGATCACGTTTGCGAAATTTACAAAACACAAAATAAATTCGACCTCCGCTCAACTCCAACCGCCGCCAGCCGACTAATGCAAGCCGTCGAAGCCGCAAAAATCGAGTTGTCAAGTAACCCATACGCAACAATCAAAGAAGAATTTATTGCTGAAAAAGATGGAGTGCCGTTGCATCTTGATCTTGAGATTAGCCGCACGGATTATGAGACGTTGATTTTTCCGTTGTTGGACAAAACGGTTTCTTGTTTGAATGATGCTTTGCAAGATGCTGATTTGCGTCCTAGTGAGATTGACAAAATAATTCTTGTTGGCGGTGCGTCGCGTACTCCGCTTGTGCATCAGTTGCTTGAAAGCCGTATGTCAATGACACCGCACGGCGAGATTGATCCAGACCTCTGCGTCACAATGGGCGCGGCGATTCAAGGCGGGTTGATCGGAGGTGCCGATGTCGGTCGTGTGCTTGTCGATATTACGCCGCATACGCTCGGTGTTTTGGCGGTGGCAAATAATAACTACTACAACTTCGACCCGATAATTAAACGCAACACGCCCGTCCCATGCTCGCGGACAAATGTATACTACACACATTACGACAATCAAAAAACAGTACAAATAGAAGTGTTTCAAGGCGAACATAACGACGTTCGTCAAAACACGTTGATTGGTGATTTCCAGCTTGAAGGATTAGCAAATGCACCATCCGGACATGAGATATTGTGTCAATTTAATCTCGATACAAACGGCATTTTGCACGTAACAGCTACTGAGAAAAGCACGGGCAAAAAGAGTGATGTTGTGGTTGAGAATGCGTTGGGGGCGCGCAATGCACACTCGGAAAACGAATTCAAAGAAAAACTCCAAAGGCTATTCAACGAACAAGCTACTTCGGAAGCAATCAGCTCCGAACAAGCACTCGGTTCAATTGGAACAGGAACAAAAGTCGGTTCGGACGTTCAACAACTTTTGCAAACGGAAATTGGCAAGTTATCGGCGGACTTGCAAAAGACGTATGCGAATGAGATTGAGGTATTAACTCGCGGTTTACAAAAGTTGCAATCCAATCCGTCGGCGGATTCGGAAGAGTTACGAAATCTCACTAAAAACCTGACGGATGCAATTTCCAAAAACAACACCGACGATGCCGCCAAATTTTCCAAAGAGCTTGATGACATGTTGTACTATTTGGATGATGCTGTCTGATAAAAACGAAACCGGTATAACGGTAACTCTGCTTCCTTATACCGCACAATTTTTTTGAGATACGGAACAGACGGAACAGACGGAATAGACAAAAATACAAAATAAACAAAATATAACTTTTTTTAACGCTAAATACACGAAATACAAAACACGCGAAATTTTAATAAACACATTTTTAATTTTTTAAAACACTTTCGCGAATTTTGTTTTTTAGTGTGTTTTGCGTTAAAAAAATTATTTCGTATGTTTTGTTTGTTTTGTTTGTTTCGTATTCTCAAAAAAAACATCTGGAAAGTGACGTGAAACGCGTCGATATCTTAAACCGCCCACATCGGCAGCAGCCGACAATTGCCGCGAAACGGCAACGGACTGGAACGCGGGTGTGATTGAAATATGTTGGCGGCAGATTAGAATTCGGGTTGCAAAATTTGACAACATTATTTCGGTAACACTAATTCAACATCAGATCATCGCGTGGAGCGATTTTGTTTTTTATAGGACTATTTTGGAGATTTAGATTAAATAAAATTACAAAAAACAAACGGTCGCGTTGATTATCTTCACCGGAAAAAATAAATACGAAATCATAAAAAACGAAACAACAAAATAAAAAACACCATCAACTTTTATCGGGCTTGGGTAGATTTTTGGTGGTTGATTTTTTTATCGTGTATTTTGAGAGTAGGTTTGTGAATTTTTCTTTTATTCTTATGAGTAGTCTTGCAAAGAATGGGAGCGGATCATCAAATGCGAAGTGCGAGTATGTAATGGGGCGCGGTAGTTTTTTGAAAAAGACCGACCAACTCGATTCGCCTTTTCTTACTTGTGTCTGTATTGAATCCCAATCTGTAAACAGGTCGTACCATGAACCGTTTTTTGCTGTTCTTTTTGTTGAGCAAGTTTTCCCCAGCTTGCTCGTGTAAACATCGAACACCAGATTCACGCCGACTCCTGCTGACATTTCGTTGAAAATCTCCGGTCGAAAACTTGTCTCGATGTAGAAATAATCTTCGGTTCCTGTTGGGCATTTACATTCGATTCCGATGAATCCGTTAATTTTGTACAACTTGCACAACTCCTTCGCCCTCGTCTCCAAACCAGACAACTCCTCAATATAACCGCAAGCCATCATGCCGTGATGCGGCGGATTTTGGCGTAATTTGCGTCCGGTTACGAACGACCGTATATTGCCTTCTTTGTCCGAGCTGCCCATAAAAATTAGTATGTCATTGTCCGTACCGACAACATACTCCTGTGCGATTAGTGCTGTTGGCGGTTTGTCAAGATACCGACCAATCGCCGTTTCCAGCGTCTCCGGCGAATCAATTATCAACGCCTTGTGATCAAATACACCAATCGTATGTCTCGCAAGCGGCTTAACTATCACAGGAAAACGTAACAACTCAACCATCCTCAATAAATCGGACTTACTGTCAAGACGCATCGAAACCGGCACGAGAAAACCAGCTTGCGACGCAACGGGAAGTTGTGCGTCTTTCTCAAGAAAACCCAACACCTCCGAAAACGACGGCACCAACTCAAACCGCGATTCAAGAAACTCACGCATTGACGAAAAACGATAAATGTCATTTTCCGTACAAAAAAAGAGTAACGGTTTAACCGGCTCCGAAAATTGCCCGACAATTTTTTGTAAAAGAGACTCCAACTCCGCTTGCCAAACCGTATCGGGTTGATCGGAAGGAAACGTCTTCAGCGATTTTATGTAACGCGATGTCCGCGCAATCGGATACTTGCCGCACGCAATCACATGAACCGGAACTCCCTCTCGACCCAACCCGCGAGCCGTACCAATAAGCGTAGGTCCATCCAAATGTGCAGACAAAGGAATCACAACAGGAACAACATCAGATTTTTTTGACATAATTTTTAACTGATTATTTCGGATTTTGTGGGGGATTATATTTGAAAGTAAACCTCTGGTTTATCCGACCCTGAAAGGGTCAAATATCATAGCGTAGGG
>JAISQS010000402.1 GCA_031274045.1 Planctomycetaceae bacterium
CGCCGCTTCGCGGCGGTTGTCTGCCTGTCGGCAGACGTAGGGCGTTTTGGTTTTGCCGATGCGTTTTGGCGATCCTGTTGTCGGCTTGCGCCGACGCTATTCACCAAGAAAGCCTGGCAGTCGGTTGCCCACCTTACGTTTACCGACACGTGTTGGAGTAATTATGAGTGCGGAATTCAGAATTCGGAATTAAAGATACTGCTCCTAATTACGCATTCCGAATTACGCATTCCTAATTCCGCACAGAGGCGGGCGGGACGCCCGCGTTCCAGTCCTTTTCCGCTTCGCGGTAAATAAGAGATGTCCGCTCGCCGCTGCGCGGCAAAGAGATGAATGTCAGAATTTTGTCGACGGAAATATTAGATGCTGTATTCGGTTTTGGTGCGGTTATCTGTTTGTGTTGGGTCTGTGTTGTCGTTTGGTGAATCTTTTTTTAGTAGGATTTTATTTACAATTGCGAAGAGTGTATCTTGTTTTACTGGTTTTGAGCAGAAGTCGTCCATTCCACTATCAATACATCTTGTTCTATCTTCTACGGTGGCGTTTGCTGTTAATGCTATTATTGGGATGTGCGGGGCTATGCCGTTTTCTATTGGTTTTGTTTTTTCTATTTCGCGGATTTGTTTTGTTGCTTCGTATCCGTCTAGTTCCGGCATCTGGCAATCCATTAGGATAAAGTCCAACGTTTGGTCGCTTTTAAATTTTTCAACAGCCTTATTGCCATCACCAACAACCTCACAATGATGTCCGCAAGTGCGCAGCATTTCTGTTATCACAACTTGGTTGACGGTGTTGTCTTCGGCGATGAGGAATTTTAGTTGTCTTACGATGTGTGATTTATTTTTTGCTTCGCGTTTATCCGTATCTTTTCTTGCAAAGAAATCCGCAACCTTATTTTTGAACAATGCCATCAAAATAGCATCGTACAAAGCCGAGATACAGAATGGTTTTTTGACAGTAACAATTTTCAATACCTGTGACAAAACAGGATCGATTCTGTCAACCATCATCAACAGCAACACAACAGAAATGTCAGCGGTCTTTTCAGAACCGCGTATTTTTCCAATGTAATCAACTATTTCAAGTTGCGTGAAACCTTCATCCCAAATGATCAATCGAATCGGGTCTTCATCCGGTGTCTCCGGGTACAATTTCTCTTCAATACCTTCTTTTGT
Source organism: Planctomycetaceae bacterium (assembly GCA_031274045.1). GTDB lineage: Bacteria > Planctomycetota > Planctomycetia > Pirellulales > Thermoguttaceae > WRKP01. The sequence goes on from JAISQS010000402.1 coordinate 1,176, forward strand.
CGAAACAATATCGACCTTCATTTTCCAGTATCCAAGCTGCGTTTTTAGCGATGCAGTCATAACTGAGTTGTCAACAACTACCAAGACACGGATTCCTTCAATAGTCGGCAAATCACTCATTGATGTGATTGACGGAACAGGATTATCCCACATCAATTTTACTTGTTCCGGCGGTACATTCATGATTACAGTGAAGTCGAATATTGTACCGACACCGGGTTCACTTGAGACACTTACGTCGCCTCCCATCATACGGACAAGATGTCTCGCAATTGTCAATCCAAGACCGGTACCTCCGAATTTTGAAGCGATAGACGAATCTGCCTGCGAGTAAGATTTGAACAATCTCGACAACTGCGCTTTTTCAATTCCAATCCCCGTATCAGCAATCCGGAACCGTAAAACCGCGTCGTTGCCGCTCCGCAATTCAACACATTCCATTGAGATACGCACGCCGCCTTTTGTGGTAAACTTTACCGAGTTGCCCGCGAAGTTGATCAAAATTTGCAATAAACGATTCCCATCACCAATCACAACTCGCGGCACTCCGGGCGAAACATCAAGACAAAACTCAAGCTCCTTCTCCAAGAACCGCGTCGACATTATGCCAAGCAAAGATTCCAACTTATCAAACAGATCAAACTCACGCTTGTCAAGTTCCAACATGCCCGCTTCAATTTTCGAGAAGTCAAGAATATCGTTGATTAGAGATAGAAGAGTTTCGCCGGACAAGCAGATCATTTTGACGTATTCAGCTTGTTTATCGGACAGTTGTTCGTTTGAGAGCAGATTGGTCAAGCCTAGTACGCCGTTGAGCGGAGTGCGGATTTCGTGACTCATGTGGGCAAGAAATTGTGACTTTGCCGTATTCGCAAGCTCAACCGAACGAACCGCCTCACGCAAATCAGCCGTCCGCTCAGCAACCAATTCCTCCAATTGCATCTTATACTTTTCGATTGCGGCTTCTTTGTTCACGAGGGTGTTCAATGTCAATCTGTACTGCTCCTCACGCTGCTTCAAATAAGCCAAAGAAAGAAATCCAAACAACCAAAGAAACGTAAGCGTAATAAATCCGACACAAAGATTTTTAAAACGATGCCCGGACAATTCATCCGCTTCAATACTTGTTGAAACAATACCGTACATGTCGCCTTCCGATTGATCCGCGTGGCATTGTAGACAAGCTTTGGTCAAGTACATCGGACGCGCTAATCTTACGAAGGCATGACCGTTTGTGTATTCGAGCTTAAACTTCTCTTTGACGCGGGCTGATTTCAACTCGTGATACGCCTCAGTCTCCCATTCGTCAGGAATATTTTCAGGATTTTTTGCGCCGGGACGAGTCAATTTTAACGTCATAGAATTTTCCTTCATTGCCGGCATCTTGTTTATCAAATGAGTCATCAAAGGAACTTCGACAGGAATTAGGTTGTTGCTGGTATCGGTGTTTTTGTCGTCCTTTTCTTTGTTGTCCGTTTCCTTATTGTCAGCTTCTTTGTTGTCTGATTTTTTGTTGTCTGCTTCTTTGATATCTATTTCTTTGAGGCTAATTCCGTTTAGGTTTTCGCTGGTGTTGGGAGTTTTAGCGTATATGCCGTTGATGTCGAAAACCCATTGGCGGTAGATTCCGTGCAATGAATCAGCGAGTTCAATACGTCCGCGAGTTTGTTGTACGTAGATGAGGTTGATGAAGAAGTAGTAACTGATTATTGATGTGACTACAAATATTGTCCACGCGATCATTAGACCGGTGAATAACCAGTATTGATCTTTTACTTTTTTATTCTTTTTCGCATCGGATTCCCAGATAGAATTTTTGTTGCGCGCATTCGAATCTTTGGCAGAACCTGTACTGCCTTCGTTGTCTGCCGCGAACGATGACGCAAGAATAGACGGAGGCGGTTCGTCCAACAGATCCTGCGAAAAAACTGCGGGCGAAATGTGAATTGAATCACTCATTGAACAATAAACTCTGATTCAAAATATTTATAAAAAAATATATGCGAAAGTCTCTTTTATATTTTTATGTTGCCCTTATTAAAACGACAAATAAAAGTACCTTACGATAAATTATTACCCATCATAGTAGAAAAAAACCAATCAACACTACTCAAACAAATTCGCGACTGGTAAGCAATCTCCTCCTCCCTTAATAACCACGAAGTCACCCCAAGTATGCGCCCTTATCCCCTTATTTGTTACGTATAAAACTCACGCTCAAATTTAAGGTAAATTGGAACCGTCACAGTGGTATGCTTTGCCCTTTTGACGATTCGAAATTAAACTCAACCACAACTCAAACAATAAGGGATAAGGGCGCGTAGCGGGGAGCTACGTTGGTTACTAAGGGAGGGGAAATTGGTTACCAGTTGCGGTTCGGTTTTGTAAAACTCTTTTATTATTTCATGTTAATGCAACAACATAAAAATATAAAAGAGTCATTCGGATTATCTGAAAATTGACACTGAATACAAACGCGAGCTGTCCTGAAAACTGCTCTGTATGTGCGGAGTATAGCTTATAAATTTGCCCAATGCGAATAATTTCAAAAAAAAGTGTTTTTTTTGTCATTACATTTGACATCTGGTTATTAAGATTTGTACTGTAATCGGGCAAAGTGAAATTATCTTTTGCAAAAACAATTCCGTAAACAAATAGACCAAGTGTAGTGAACACTTGGTTAATCTATATTTTTGACCGATTCGCGACATACTTAATCCTCACAAACCTCAAATCCAAACTAACCTGAACTAAAATTCCGAGACATCTCATTAAAATCGTGATAATCCGAATAACCTAATCGAATGAAAAATAATTTACTGCGTTGTGGTAGCAGATATTTTTGACCATGTTTCCGATGAGGTTGAAGTCGTTTGGCAGGCTTCCGGTTTTGATTTCGTTTCCGAGTTTATTTGCGAGGATTCTGCGAAAGTATTCGTGTCTTGTGTATGAGAGGAACGAGCGGCTGTCGGTTAGCATTCCGACGAACTGACTTAGTAGACCGAGATTTGAGACGGTATCAATTTGATTTTCCATACCGTTTTTTTGGTCGAGAAACCACCAGCCGCTTCCGAGTTGCATTTTGCCCGGAGTTTTTCCGTCTTGGAAGTTTCCGAGCATTGTTGCGAGCATTTCGTTTGCGGTTGGGTTTAGGTTGTAGATGATTGTTTTTGGCAAATTATTTCCTCGATCTAGTTGATCAAGGAATCTTGATAATGGTTTTGCAAAATTTCCGTCTGCGATAGAATCGAATCCGGTATCTGCGCCGATTCGGTTAAAGAATCTGGTGTTATTATTTCGTAATGCGCCGATGTGCAGTTGCATTGTCCAATTTCGGTCGTTATTCAGTACGGCAATGTAGTGTAATATTGCTGATTGGAGATGTATTGCGTCTGTTTCGTCGATCACTTTACCGTTGCGCAATTTCACGAACCTTGAGTCGAGAGCGGCATCTGATTCGAAGTTGCTGTATTGGAAAATTTCAAAACCGTGATCGGACAATCGGCAGCCGTGTTCGTGGAAAAAATCGTGTCTGTTTTTCAACGCGGCAAAAAGATCGTCCAACGAACGTATTGTGATTCCTGATACTTCGCCGAGTCGATCAATGTATGCGTTATATTTTTTTATGCTTTGTTCATCAATCGAGCCGCCGAGCGGTGCGGGGTTTGCGAATTGGACTGCTTTATCGGGGCGGAAAGTTGGCAGGATTTTGATTTTGAAAGAGTTGTCGGCGGCAATATTTTTGTGCGATTCCAATGAATCGACGGGGTCGTCTGTGGTGCAGACGAGTTCGACGTTCATTTGTTGCATGATTCCGCGTGCGGAGAATTCGGGCAAGAGAAGTTTCGAGTTAGCATCGTCCCAGATGCTTTTTGCGGTTTCGGGAGAGAGCAGCCGATCAGCGATTCCAAAAGGACGCTTCAGCTCAAGATGAGTCCAATGATAAAGCGGATTGCACAATGTTTTCGGCGTGACTTCCGCCCATTTTTGGAATTTCTGCCAATCTGCCGCGTCACCGGTAATGAATTTTTCGTCAATTCCACAAGCTCGCATCGCCCGCCATTTATAGTGGTCTCCTTCAAGCCAAATTTGGGTGAGGTTTGCAAATTGCCGATTTGCATCAACATCAACCACAGGCAAATGACAATGATAATCAATTATCGGCAACGACTCAGCATATTCGTGATAAAGTCTCGCGGCAGCATCTGACTCGAGTAAAAAATTATCCGTTATAAATTCTATCATTTGATTTCTTGTGGTTTTGGTTTTTTTGGCTTGGGATTTGATGTTTGGAGTTGCACAAGACATGCCAAGTTTTTTTGAAAGTTGTTTTTTTATTTTTCAACATAAAGCTACACGATACGTTAAAAAAATAATCTTTTTATATTTCAATCAAAATTGTCCTGTCCAAAACGTTACAAGTTGCAATATTCCGGTCATTTTGAAACAAACTGCCTCAAAAAGATACACTTGTCAAATTGGCAAACAACATCAAAACACAAACCGCAATCAGTCATCATGTGCCAACTTGAAAACACAAGAGAGCTGTTGGTTTTATTCTGTTGTTCCGGCGAATCGTAGTACGCCTTCTTGGATTTCGACATGTTCTATGTTTACTTTTTTTCCGGTGCTGTTTTTTAGGTTTAGTTGTATTGTGAAAGTTGGTTCGCCTCCGTCTGTTCCGGGAGTGACGTTGCCCCATTGACGGCGGAATACATCGGCGGCAAGATTCGAAACATACTCCTTCGATAACGGCAAGGAACCTAATTGGGAAGTGCGCATTTTGAAAATCAACTTGTTCGGTTCCGGCAAAGTTGCACTAAACGAAATGTTCAAAACAACAGATACACCGCTTTGTCTGATTCGGCTTGCGATCATAATTGAGTTTGCCGCAAACGCGATTCGCGGATTCGATACCTCCGACGGCAAAAGCTTCGAACCCGACTTCGTCGCCTCAATCGCAAGATACGCATTGATCTCATCGTCCGTAAATTCGCCCGACCAACTCTTACTACGACTCTGAAAATTATTGTTCAACTCAACAATCTTGTCCACAACAACAGCACTACGTAATTTTTGAACGTCTTCCGGTACATTGATTGCGTCGCGGTAAAATTCAGGTTCCTTTTGCGCCGACAAATAAAGCAAATACAAGATCAAAAAAAACACCAACAAAAGACCAGCAAACCCATAAATAACCAACCTAATAATCTGACGAATAGTCAACTTCTTACGCTCTTTAACTACTTGACCAGATTTTTGTTTCTTTGGAATACTCATAATTTTTCAATTGAAAAAAAGTTGTAATATATCAGCGAAATATTCGGCTTTAACTCAACCTTATTTTTACCTGATTTTTTCTAAACCAAACAACCTTAGTAGTCATTCATAATTCACAGTTCATAATAATTCACATTTGTAATATCATGTTTTGCAAGCCGTAGGCTTGCATCGCTCGGTAGAAAATGATGTTCTCACGCAAACTAGCATTCCGTAGGAATGCCGCCATTGGGCAAGTCACGTGGTTGCATTCCTACGGAATGCGAAGACTCGGCTGGGGCTTCCTTTTCTACCGAGCGACACATTCCTAACGGAATGTAACAACGCGAAAACATAGAACGGATTGGAAATAATAAGGTAATAAGGTTATGTCTGTGGGTGATTCACGGGCTACTAAGGTTGTTTTTGTAAGAAAATCAGGTTGTAAATAAGGTTTGTTTTTTCTACAGCGTCGAAGTATTTCACTGATTATATACTTTTTGTACTTGAAAATTCCCTTTTCAATTGCAATCACCATGATTTATAGGGGTGCAAGGCAATGATTTGTGGAGACGCAAGGCATTGCGTCTCTACTTTGTCTTTTATCGATACACCGTATCAATACGCTGCATCAACGCCCTGAAAGGGCAAAATATCATAGCGTAGG
>JAISQS010000409.1 GCA_031274045.1 Planctomycetaceae bacterium
GGGTGATTCACGGGCTACTAAGGTTGTTTTTGTAAGAAAATCAGGTTGCAAATAAGGTTTGTTTTTTCTACAGCGTTGAGGTATTTCACTGATATATTACTGTATTTTTTATTTGTCAACAGATTTTGCAGATTTTAATAAAAACTAATCCGTATAACCTGTAAAATTTGTTGACAATAATATTATCTATTTTGTTTGTTCCGTATTCTCAAAAAAGATGCACTCACGTTTTCGTAGTGGCGATGCCCTGCTTTGTCCGATTATCTTTGGCATAATTCTGTAAAGTTTTTGCTATCCGGTTGACGATTAGGAGTGTAATGGAGTGCGCAATAATGGCGTTTGGGTGTTTTGATTGCAATATGATTCGTTATGTTTTGCGCGTAGTTTATGATGAGATGTTTTATGTGTTTTTTGGGCGGAGACGTTTTTGCTAATAAAGAATGAAAAGATCAGTACCGTTTTATACAGAGCAGGCGATTGGAGTTACTCCAACGAATGGTAATGGTGTTGCCTCGAATGCGGATTCTTTGGGTTCGCAAGGGCATTCTCGCGGTATTGATTCGGATGTTGTAATAGATGATTTTGATCCGGCGTTGGAGTTGAAGCGGTTGCGTCAGGAGTTGATTGAGCGGTTGTTGCTTATCCAAAGGAAAGCCGCGTTGAACGCACAGACCGAAAAACAAAAACAACTAGCCGTCACAATCGTCCCAACCATACCTCAATCACCACAAATAACTCAACCCCAAATATCACTGCCAAACCAAAACAACAAAAAAGTCAACCATAAACCCAACAACCCGCAAAACCCAATCCCGACACAAGACATCCGAATCGAATCCGCTCACAACTCGCCGGATTACAACCAATACAATCCGCAAACTTTTGTTGACCCCGATCAATCCGCCGAACGAATCATGTCAAATATTGAATCCGCTCGCGTCAGCATTGGGAAACTGCAAGTCCCGCATATAAACTTGCCTCATTTGAGAGATGCAGTTGACAAGTTGAACGAACAAAAAAATTGCACTTACCAAAACGAACAGCCGGAAATCAATCCGCAACCCAAAATAATACATCAGCAACACATTCACCCCGCCCAACAAACACAACACGAACAACAAATAAACAAAATACCAAACACAGATTTTAAACAAACCGATTCGGTTTGGATAACGATTTTGCAGAAGCTCAATGTTAGTTTATCGCTTTTGGGTGTTGTTGGTATTTTGTTTAGTGTGATTTATTTGCTTCGTGGTAATAGTGGTAATTTTCAGCCCGGTGTTCCGGTGTTGCTTGTTGGAGTGGTGCTTATTGTCGCGGGTTTAGCGGGTCATTTAATGCAAGAGTACGTAAACAACCGCCGCACTCTCACCCGATCCCAACACACAAGATAAACAGACGAAAAACGTTGATACCGTGTATTGATAAAAGTCACGAAGGGAAGCCTCCGCAAAATCCGAAATAATCAGTAATTTTTTGGCGACAGAGTGTATAGTTTGGGTGGTGTTTTATGTTTCCGGTTTCAGATTTTGTGTATAGGATATTTTTGGCGGTTTTGATTTTTTGTGTTTTGGTTGGAGTATTTTTTTTACCTGTTGTTGGTCGGACTTTTTATTTTCCTGATATTTTTTCATCTTCGCCGATTTATATTCTTCGGTTTAATCGTACGATAATAGCAATGCTTGCGGGCGGCGGTCTTGCAATCGGCGGTCTGGTATTTCAATCTTTATTTCGTAATCCTTTGGCGACTCCTTATACGCTTGGAGTTGCGAGTGGTGCTTCTTTTGGTGCGGCGGTTTCATTTCAGGTTACGATCTATTTTGGAGTGGTGTTATCTGGTAATGGGGTGTTTGCTTTTTTGGGTTATTTTGGTTTATCGATGGTTTCAATTGGTGCTTTTGTTGGGGCTTTGCTTTCGACATTGGTTGTGTTTGCGTTGGCTCGCGGCAAGGATGCGTCGTCGGAGCAGATGCTTCTTGCGGGGGTTGCGGTCAATTTTTTCTTTGCCAGTCTTATAGTTCTGATGCAATATATTTCTGCGCCTCATGATGCTTTGCAGATTTTGCATTGGACGATGGGGGAGTTGCAAAATGCGGTTATTGGTGATATTTGGCGGATATTTCCGTTTGTTGTGATTTTACTTTTGGTGTTGATGTTTTTTTCGCGTGAGTTGAATGTTATTGTGATGGGGGTTGAGCGGGCAAAATCGCTTGGTATTGATGTTGGCAAGTTGAGGATATTTTTGTTTATGTCTGTTTCGATAATGATTGGGGCAATTGTTGCGGTGACGGGTCCGATAGGTTTTATTGGTTTGATGGTGCCGCATATTTTTCGGCTTGTTGTTGGAGTTAATCATCGTCGGTTGATTCCGGTAACGTTGCTTGGCGGAGCGATTTTCCTTGCAATTTGCGACACAATAAGCCGCACAATTTTCTACCCGACACAACTCCCCGTCGGAATAACAACAAACCTAATCGGCGGTCCATTTTTTTTATGGTTGTTGTTAAAATCAGAAAGAAGATTGGTGTAAACCATGAAGTTTTGCAAGAAATTTTACAACAAGAAATTTTGCGCAAGATTTACCACACAGCGGCAACGACAACTAAAACACGTGCGGGACACCTCGTTATACCGCACATTTTTTTTGAGAATACGAACCAAACGAAAAATACAAAATAAACGAAATGTAATTTCTAAAAATTTTTTCAACGCGAAATACACGAAAGTACGAAATGCGCGAAATTCTAATAAACACTAATAAACGCTTTTTAAAAACCACTTTCGCGCATTTCGTTTTTTAGCATGTTTCGCGTTGAAAAAATTATTTCGTTATGTTTCGTATATTTTGATTGTTTCGTACTCTCAAAAAAACATCTGAAAAGATGTGTGGTATTACAAGGGGCAAACCCTCGTCGCTAACGA
>JAISQS010000420.1 GCA_031274045.1 Planctomycetaceae bacterium
ATCCAACACACTTGATTTACCCGCTCCGTTGATGCCGATGAAGGCGTTCAGTTTCGGATGAAGTTCCAACTCCATTTTTCGTATGCCGCGAAAATTTTCGATGAGTAATTTTTTAATGTGCATAAATATCCTTTATTTTGTTACGTTCCTGCAAAGCACGAACTATTTTTTAATCATTTTTCGTATGGTATCGAAGACGATTTGTATATCGACGGGTTTTCCGATGTGTCCGTTCATTCCGGCGTTAAGCACTTCTTGAACATCTTCTTTGAAAACATTCGCCGTCATTGCGATAATCGGCAATGTCGCAGCGTCGGGATGTTGAGCGGCTCGAATGTTTCTTGTTGCGGTGCAGCCGTCCATTATCGGCATTTGCATGTCCATTAACACCAGCAAGTAATAACCCGACGGCGAACCAAGCACCTTCTCAACCGCCTCCGCACCGTTTTCCGCCTCGTCAATCAATATATGCGTCTTTTTGAGCAACGCACTAATAACGAACCGATTGATCTTAACATCGTCAACAATCAGAATCCTGTGACCGCTAAAATCTGAATGTTCCTCAACTCCATGTTGCGTTTCCTCCGTTTGCGTCGAGGCGGTGTCGATTTCAAAACGTACCGAAAACATGAAACACGCCCCTTGCCCCAACACACTCTCCACACGAATCGACCCGCCCATCAACTCAACAATATGTTGGCTAATGGCAAGACCCAACCCCGTACCGCCGTAATTACGCGACGTGCTGCTGTCCGCTTGTTCAAATGGTTTGAACATCCGTTCCAAAAATTCCGGCGCAATTCCGATTCCGGTATCAGTAACGGAAAATTGCAACGTGACCGAATCCTGATCACGCGAAAATTCAGAAATGTCCAACTGAACCTTACCATGTTCCGGCGTGAATTTGACGGCGTTACCGAGTAGATTGATCAGAACTTGCGACAATCGCATGTCGTCGCCCAGCAACTTTGTGTTGTCAATATTGTGAAAGTCAATCAATAACGTCTGCGATTTACTTTCGGCAAGATGCGAGATGCTTATACGAATCGACTCGATTACTTGCCTCAAATCGAACGTGTTGTGTGCCAGTTTGAATTTTCCGTCCTCGATTTTGGAAATGTCAAGGACATCGTTGATCAATCCGAGTAGATGTTTCGACGACGCGTTGATCTGTTTGATGCAACGCTCAATTTCATCGGGGTCTTTGGTTCGCTCGGCAATTTGTGTCATTCCGATAATTGCGTTCATCGGAGTTCGTATTTCGTGGCTGAGGTTCGCCAAAAAACGGCTTTTGGCGCGTCCGGCTTGATTTGCCTTATCGATTGCGTCGAAAAGCCCCATGATTCCGCTCATCTGTTGACAATACACCATGAAAGGCGAAGTCAATTCTTTCGGCAAAAAATCATAAACATCCTTATTGATTTCTGAAACGCCCCCCAAAATCACGCAAATAAGTTGGTTATTATTGTTATAAATCGGCATGAAAATCACGCTGGACAAGCCCAACTCCAGCCACACGCGACTCGTAACCGGCGATTCGCAACTTGCCTGATTTTTTGAAAAAAGACTGCCGCCGATTCCTTGTTCTTTCCCTTCTTCTGTCGGAAAGGAAAAGATGGTTTGATCGGTTTCAAGATTAAGAGCATTGAGCAAGATGAGTTGCTGATCGGCTAAATTCACCTCGAACAAGGCACCCACTTCAATTTGAAAAACATCGACGATTCCTTCCACGATGGTCGCGTACAAGATGTTCCGGTCACGGGTTGCGAATGCTTGCCGAGCGTATTCGTGTATTCGCGCAAATTTATCGATGTGTTGATCCAATCGGTATTGCGTATCACGGAGGTTCTGCGCAATCACTTCGGAGCGGGCGGTTTTAAGACGAATCGAATCCAACTCCGCTCTGAGATTGGCAATCTCCTGTTCTTGAGAATGATCAGACGGCATAAAAATTTCCCTCAACAAAAAAATGGCAAATATACTTTTTACACCTTAAAATCCGGGCTTTCACTGTGAAATATCCTTCTATTTTTCAATGGATTGTTAATTGTTACACACAATTTTAATTTCGTCATCTGTTAAACCGTACAATTGATAAACGGCATCATCAATCTGTTGATCAAGTGCATCAATTTGACGTTGAATCATTATTTTCGATTGCGGGTTTGGCTCCGCGTTTTGCCGCTGTTTTAGCAAAAGCATTCGATTAACAAGTTTAACAAGATTGTTGTGTGCGGCTTTGTCGGGAAGCACGAAAGGGAAACGTTTAACTTCGCCAATAGGCACGTGATTTGTTTGATTAAAAAATTTGAAATAATAATTGAGAAGACTTGAATTTATCAATCCGAGTAAAAATGCAACACTAATTTTTGTTTCCGCCTTTGGAATCAGATAATTAGTGGTATGCCCGCAAAGAACGTTATTGAGGATAGTTCCCTTTAAGCGTCTTGTAATTCCGGCATTGGCAACTTCTTGTATTACAACTCGCTGACATTTATGATGCTCTCGTGCAGATATTTTTATAGGGCAAAATTCGACAAATTTTGTAATAGTTGTATACGCGCTTATTTGAGCACCACGAATTAACGGGAGAAAACCATTTTTTTGTTTTGTGCGAAAATATTCTTTTTTCGTACTGACATTTATTTCTCCCTGCCAGCCGTTCACAAAATCACCAAGTATTGATTTAATAGCAGATAACTTATCTATGACGATATTGTTTCCTTTTATGAGTCGTTTTTCTGTAAGTAATACTTTTTTTGCCTCTACATCATACAAAACTCCCTTTTTTTGATACTTGAGTTTATAATCAGCGTCAGCCGTCTTTTTTATAATAATAGTTGCGACTGCCTGAGTTACACCCTTAAACACTTTATCAGATTCTTCATAATCGATAATTTCGATAATTTGATTATGTAAAAGTAAATTCCGTAAATTGATAGAGTCACCGCTTGCGAGATAATTTGATGGCGTTATAAAACCAAAATAACCGTTATTTTTCAAAAGATAAAGCAGCCCCTGTTCAAAAAATAATTTGTATAGGTTCACTTTTCCACCGGCACAAACTTTGTAATTATTTTTATAATAATCAATTGATTTGTTGTCATGTGTTAAAACATCATACGGCGGATTCCCAATCACGGCATCAAAACCGCCCTGCTTGAAAACGTGCGAAAATTCTTTGTCCCAATCGAAACAGTTTATTTTAAATTGTTCGTCTTCATTTAATAAACTATTTTGTGCATAAAAATCTGTGCCGATTAAACTGTTACCGCATTTGATATTGTCTTCAATATTCGGCAATAACGTCATATCGGAAAAATTGAACAATTGCCCTTCGGCTTCTTTGCCTTCATTTTCAAGCA
>JAISQS010000388.1 GCA_031274045.1 Planctomycetaceae bacterium
AGGGCGTTGCCCTACGCTATGATATTTTGCCCTTTCAGGGCGTTGATACATTGTATTGATACAGTGCTTGATAAAAGGCACGATGTAAATGCCCCACAAAATCTGGAATAATCAGAAAAATTACCGGTTAATTTCTGGCGAAAGCCTTACGAGATTTTTTTATAAATACATGTTCTTCTTTTATCCGCGTATATTCTTCTTTATCCGCGCATATCTTTAAAATCTGCGTTATCTGCGTGCTAAAAAAACTAATCTGCCAAATCTGTTGACCCCCAAAAAATCGTCTGGTTCGTATCTCAAAAAAATAACGTGGGTAATTTTGCGAAGGGTTGTGGTTCGTAGGGGTATTTATTTTTATTGGTTTATTTGTTGGTTGTGCGTGTTCTTTGTATTTCGGATTATCTTGCAAATATTGCGGTTGTAGAAGCGGACAGATTTTTCTTGAATTAGTTTCAACCCGCAGACGATTCTCGCCGTCAACAGGTCGGCTTTCGTGGGCAAATAAAACGTTATCGGCATTCGTAACCCGCACTTTACAATTTTTTCAACAGCAGACAATTTTTGGACAACAACTTTTTCAACACGCGTCTCACTCGTACATGTCAAAATTGATTGTCCTGTTGTTGATTCGATTCGCAATAGTTGCCGGTTCGCAATACCGCAACGATTTTATCCCAATGACACGAAAACCGAATTTAACTTAATTAACTTGTACTTGAGATTTCGTCTACGTTCGCGGTTTTAATTCCGGCGCGCTGCTCAATTGAGATTAGCCGCAATAGACATTGCCGCATTTACGTATTGTAACAAGCGAAACTTATAGTGCGTTGTGTTTAACAAGCCGAGTAAGTCGGACAACAAAAATGGAGAGAATTAGAAAATGAAAAACAATTTTACATTCAAGGCATACAGATGTCTTGGTATTGCGGCGGTGTGGGTTGCACTGCAAACGGGGGCGGTTAATGCCGGTATTTTCGGTTGGGGTTGTGATCCTTGTGATCCGGCGGAGGTTGCTTGTGAGGCTGTTGTTGAGCCTTGTGAATCTGTTGTTTGTGATCCGTGCGAAGCGATTTGCAAGCCCGCGCCGAAATCGAAATGGGCAATCTACACCGTATTCCAAGCCGGTGTATTCGCCAACGAATTCGGGTACAAAGATAATTACGCCGCCGTCACTAATATCAGCAAAGCAGGTCAATACAATATCCTGAGCGGCAACACAATTGCCCTTGAAAACGTTCGTCAAACATCGTTTCAAGTGAACCAATTTATTATTGGCGGCGGGCGTAGTATTGATCCGAAACATGGTTGGTCTTTTGGCGGTCATTTTGATTTCGCGTTTGGTACGGATGCGATATTGCTTCAATCCGCAGGGTTGGAATTTGCCGCAGGTCACGGGCAAAACGGATTGCGGAGCGGCACGTATGCCGGCACCGGAAGTTGGGGTAGCGGTGACTATTATTCGTCACTCGCTCAACTATACTTTGAAGCCGGATACAAGAACTTTAACCTGAAAGTAGGTAAATTTCTTTCGCCGCTAGGCAGCAATTCCCCCGTCGCACCATACCGATTTTTTTACACACTGCCATCCGCCGCAGGACTATATCCGTTGACACAGACCGGTGTTCTCGCGACATGGACGGTAAATAAAAATTTGACCGTTTTCGGAGGTTGGACAAACGGAATCGATACGACCGATGCGTTGCTGCGCGGTGCAACTTTCGATTCGTCAGACAACGGAGCCTTTTTGGGAGGCTTCAATTACCAACTAAACAAAAGGATTAACCTCAAATATTCCGCACTAATCGGAACGGATGAAAGAGACATTATCGCGGGTGACACGGATTATTTTGTCCAGTCATTTATCGCCGCAGTCAAACTCAGCAAGAGATGGGATTACACCTTCGAATGGACACTCAACAACGTCAATACAACAGGAGTTCATCACGGCGGATACGGCATCAATCAAGAATTGATCTACAAATACAGCGATAAATTGTCACTTGGAGGTAGAGTTGAATACACCCGCTACATCAACGGAATCGCAACAGGTGTTCTACTCCAAAACGAAGATCACTACAACTTCTCATTAGGCGCAAGTTGGACACCGTTGAAGTTTTTGACGGTTAAACCGGAAATTCGTTACGATAAATTTGACACAGCAGTATTCAACGCAAGTCAAGATAAAGAACAATTTTCCGGCGGTCTGTCATTTATCATCACACACTAACATTGGAAACTTCACAACAAATTAGTTCGCAGGAAGGTAAGGACAAGTAACGGAAGAATAAATATTCCAAACTTCCCTTACCTTCCATTTTCGTTGCCCACCTTACGTTACCAATACGTTTCACGCCTCATTTCGTCGGGGGCAAGCCCCCTCGTTATACCACACAAATTCGCCGCGAAGCGGCGGCGGACTGGAACGCGGGCATCCCGCCCGCCTCTGTGTGTAATAGAACCAAAAAAGTTTGAACTGAACGCCAAGACATGTTGGCAAATGTTCTCCAACCCGTCTTGGCGTTCCTTCCAAACTCGTTTGGTTTCCTAAAGCACAGAGGCGGGCGGGATGCCCGCGTTCCAGTCCTTCGCCGCTTCGCGACAATCGTCGGCTGCGCCGACGGGTGACCGTTTGGAATATCAACATGATTCCCACCCAATTTCGTCGGAGACTTTGCCCCCGTCGCTAACGCGAATTGTGTAAGCCGCATATTTATTCTCGTGTTGTGTTCCGTTTGTATGGGGTTGTAAAGTTTAACGCGGGAAGTTCAACACTTACGGTGTTGCTCATTTTATAGAAGAGATTTTTTAAAATCATTTTGGAGTGGTTTATGATTGGGCGTGAAGATTTGGCGTTTATGTATATGGAGCAATTGCCGTATGAACCTTATCCTTTTCAGGAGGAGTCGATATTTAATTGGTTCTCTTCCGAGCAAGGTTTACTTGTTTCCGCGCCGACCGGCATGGGCAAAACGCTCATCGCCGAAGCGGGCATTTACGAAGCCATCAAACTCGGCAAAAAAGCCTACTATACAACCCCGCTCATCGCACTAACCGAACAGAAATATCACGAACTCCAAAGAACGCTTGAGCGTTGGGGGTATAGTAAACATTATGTCGGTCTTGTTACGGGCAATCGTCGTGAGAATCCTGACGCGCCGATTTTGGTTGTTGTTGCGGAGATATTGTTTAACCGTCTTCTTGCGGCACAAGATAAACGCGATATGTCGCCGTTTGATGATGTTGTGACGGTCGTGATGGATGAGTTTCATAATTTTTCCGATTATGATCGCGGCATGGTTTGGGAGTTTACGTTGCATTTACTCCCGCCGCATATTCGGACGCTTTTAATCTCAGCAACAGTCGGCAACGCCTACGAATTCGTCGCATGGTTACGCGACAACATGAAACGTCGGCTGTCATTGGTACAAACTACTTTTCGCCGTGTTTCGTTGACTTATAGTTGGGTTGGTGATTCTTTGCTGACGGAGTTTCTTGAGAAAATATGTCAAGGCGACGACACTGAGCGTTTTACTCCGGCGTTGGTTTTTTGTTTTGATCGCAATGAATGTTGGTCAATTGCGGATGAGATTCGCGGACGTGATTTGATTACGACGGAAAATCAAAAAACGATTTCGACGTTGCTTGAAGATGTTGATTTGAGTCAAGGCGGCGGACCTCATTTGCGTCAATTGCTCTTGCGTGGAGTTGGGATTCATCATGCCGGTATTATGCCGAAATATCGCCGTATTGTTGAAGATTTGTTCCAACAAAAGTTGTTGTCGTATTGTATCTGCACGGAAACGTTGGCAGCCGGAATAAACTTGCCTGCGCGATCTGTCGTATTGCCGACAATATTAAAAGGGAAGCAAGGCGAGAAAAAAATTATCGACTCAAGCAGCGCACACCAAATTTTCGGACGAGCCGGACGCCCGCAATTTGACACACAGGGATTTGTTTTTGTCCTCGCGCATGAGGACGATGTTAAGATTTCGCGTTGGCGGGCAAAGTACGATCAAATTCCCGACGACACCAAAGACCCGAAGTTGCGCGAGATGAAAAAGAAGCTCAAGAAAAAAATGCCGACACGCCGCACAACAGAGCAATATTGGTCTGAATCACAATTTGACAAATTACGCGAACTGCCGCCGCAAGGATTAACAAGTCGCGGCAATATGCCTTGGCGGTTGCTTGCTCATATCATTTCGCTCGATCACGATATTGAGCCGATTCGTCAACTCGTCCGCCGCCGCTTGATGGGCGCGAAGCGATTAAACGAAGGGATAAAAAATCTCAACATAATGTTAGAAACATTGTGGCAAGGCGGCTTCATTTTGCTCGACCCGAAACCTGAACTTGAT
>JAISQS010000437.1 GCA_031274045.1 Planctomycetaceae bacterium
GTCAAAGACGGATATTCCGCTGATACATTACCTAAAAACTAACTTCGGGAGCAAGCCCTCGTCGCTAACGACTTCCCGCCTAACGTCTGTTGTACTTTTTAAGTTTTGGAACAAGTCTACTGTGATTTTATTTTAGTGTGGCTTTGGTTTGTTTCCGATGCCTACTTCGGTGTAATGTTGTTTTGTGTTTTTGTTTCTTGTTGACAGTTGTATTGCGATGTGCATTTGGATGGCGAGTTGTTCTAGTGGTTCTTTGCCTGTTAGTCTTTGGATTTCCATTCCGTCTGAATTGAGTATCAATATAGTTGGAAATCCGTTTACTCTGTGCAATTCACAAATCGAAGCCGATGCCGCCGCATCAATTGACACACAAACAAAACGTTTCGATAACCGCTTAATTTCGTTGTCATTGAACAACTCCAACGACCGTTTACAACTATCGTTGTTCGGAATCGTGAATAGAACAACAAGCGGTTTGCTCTCGGCTTTCGCTGTTGCCAATGCCGTATTGAAATCGTATAAAAAGAGTGGTTTGTTGTCATCTTTGGTGTCGTTTAATATTTTCGATTCATGGGTTGAATTTGATTGTAAATTACTTTCATGCGGAAAAAAAAGCAGTATTGAAATTATCAACAATACTGCCGCTGCCAAAAAAAATCGTATTTTTGTTACCATGAAAATTTTTCTTATTGTTCTGTTTTTGTTGTGCTAATTTAGTCGGGTTTATTGTGTTGATATTTTCGAGTCGTCGGGTGTGGTTTATGTGATGAATTTAATACTGTTTTGATTTTTTTGGAAATGTCGCTGGGCGGGTTGGCAATTCCGATTCGTTTGTATTTTCGGTGTTAGCAACAATTTGTTTTTTTTGTGATTGTTCTTTTTTTGTGTTAGTTGATGCGTTTTGTTTATTGTTGTTTGTGCTGATCAAATTTGTCAGTGGTGAGATTAGTTGGTTGATATTTTTTCCGGTGGTTGTTAGGAGGTTTTCGGTGGTTTGTTGTTTTGGTTTGTTATTTTTTGTGGTGTTATTTGTTTTTGTGTAGGAGTTATTTTTTGTTTGGTTTTTTTGTTTATTGTCGTTATTTTTTAGGAAGTTTACTGCGGATGTCAGCAAGTTTTCGTTTTTTTGTTCTGTCTGTTTTTTGTCTTCGTTGTTATTTTTTGGGAGGTAGTTTGCGAGTTGTATGTTTGTGTTTTGGTTATTTTGTTGTGCAAAATTATTCGTGTTTAACTTATTTTCGGCAAGCTCATTCCTTCTTTTATCATTTTGTAATTTTCTTCTTTGCAATTCCAGCAATTCTTTTTCTTTTTTGAGTTCTGCTTGTTGTTGAGCGATCAATTGAGCTTGATATTGTTTTTCAAATTTTATCTGTTCAGTTTGTATTGCGAGTTCTTGTAGTTGTTGTATTTTTTCGGCTTCTATTTTTGCGATGTAGTTATCTTGTTGTTTTTTTGCGTTGAGTTTTGCTTGTATTTTTTCGGCTTTTTCTATTGTTTGTGATTTTATTTGGTTGTTATCATTTTCTTCTTCTTGGGTATCTAGTTCTGTTTCTACTTCGTCGAGTGCGGTTAGCATTCCTTCAAGATATGCGCGTTCGATGGCGTTTTCTTGATCAATGTTATTTATGTTAATTTTTGATGTTTTATTATTTCCGGTTTCGCCGGTATTGATCTGATTTGGCAATCCTTTTCGCCGGTTGAATACGGGTTCGGTTGGTACGGAGTGGAATCTTGGCAAAGGCATTTGTGATTTTTTTGCGGTGTTGTTGTTTGTATTTTCTGTGTCAAGATTCTCTTCGTCGTCGTTTGTGTCATCTGATTCGTTTTGTTCGTTTGTCAAATCGTCGTTATCGTTTTGATCTGGTCTTAGCAACGGCGGAACTCTTAGGTTGTTGGTGTTTTGCGGTTGGTTTTGTAATCTGTTCTGATTTTGGTATTGGTTTTGTTGTTGAATGTAATTTGGGTTTGAGCGGTAATTTTGTGCGGTTCCGTTGACTTGCATGACGTTATCGTAGTTATTTATTGTTGGGTAGCTTGTTGCCGGTATGATTCCTGATCTTGCTCTTGCAATTAGTTCGGCGGCGAGCGGAGCGGCGTTATTTGAGACAATACCTATCGGCACAACACCGCCGCAACCCGGACTCATTCCACAAGGACGCGACGGCGTACAACCCTGATGCGTTCCACAAGACTTAATTACAACTTGCCCGTTCACTGTCCCATTCTGCAACTGCACACCGTTCGGTGTCATCATCCCGTATGGCGTAACGACTCCCGAAGCCGCAACATATCCGCCGCCGTTGATTGCCGACACGCCCGGCACGATACCCATTGACACGAGAATCCCGTTTGGTCCCGCGACTGTTGCTGGTTTTGGCGGTAATGTTTTTTGGTTTGGGTTGGTGTTGTTTGGGGTGTTATTGTTTTGGTTTTGCGGGTTGGATATTGGAGTGGGTGAGTTTGGCGCGGAGGTTATTGTCGGCGGGGCAATATTGGGCAAAATTGACGCGGGAATTGCAAAATTACCTAAACCGTTGCCAACCAATCCTGCACCAAAATTGCCTGCCGGATATCCGTTGTATGGCATTGCGTTAAAGTTAGCAGCACCTGACAAGAGGTTGGGTTGCGCGAGGTAATTCGGATACGGAACCCGACCGCAATTCGGAGTCATGCCGCAAGGACGCATCGGACTACAAAACGGAGTCAATCCGCACGCTCGCGGCGAACGCATTGCCATCAAAGAATTAGGATCAGCCGGATCAATCCAAGTACCACAACCAATCACCTCACAACAAGGATTTTTAGCCGTACAACCCGCTTTAAGACCACAATGTCTCCGGAATCTTTTACCGGTGTTATTTGTTTTTGATTTAGTTCCGTTTTGGGAGTTATCGTCGTCATCTTCGCAACTGCATCCGCCTTTTGCCCCGTGCAATTTGCAAGTACGAACAGTATCACAACCAGTATCAGGCGGACAACCAATCCAAGGCGGACGGTTATATTCAAGACTAATTATATGCCCCCTGTTCACCGCCGTATGAGTACAGCCAGCACTCGCCAAAATAAATACAGACAAAAGAATAAACACCGAAAATAAACAGAATACACTCATACGAATCGGATCAAATAATCGTTCTTGATTGTGCATTTTTTTTGTATCAAAACTTGGAGTTTGATTGGGTGTTGTTTGTGTTTGGGGGGTGATTTCGTGTCTGTTTTTCGGGTTGGCTGCTGCTTGCAAAATAAGAAATGCGTGCGCAAAAATACCGATTAGTTTAACGTTAAACTTATCTGCAACCCGACGGATCAAATCAACTACAATACTGATTTTGTTGAGTATTCTTGTTATCATTTTGTCATCTTTTTGTTTGGAGTACCGGTTAAAGTTTTTTGTGAGGCAAGTCAGCGTGAGGAATGAACGACGCGGTGTAAGTTGAACATGCAGATCATTTCGCAATAGAGAATCGGACGAAAACAATCAAATCTTCTGGAATAATCGTTAAAATCAGAAAAATCAGAAAAATTTACCTAAATTTACAAATCACTAGGTTTGTTCCAAAAACGTGAAAAAGATTGCAGCGTTGTTTTATACCTTGTTATGCCGCGCAACTTTTGATGTGTGTGTTTTTGCTAGTCACGCAGCGACGACATCATGCATAACCGGTGATGTAGTACAATCACCGGATCGTGTTCAATCCGTTCTATGCTTTCGAGTTATTACATTCTGTTAGGAATGTATCGCTCGGTAGAAAAGGAAACCCCAGCCGAGTCTTCGCATTCCGTAGGAATGCAACCCCGTGACTTAACCAACGGTGGCATTTGCGTAATTCGGAATGCGTAATTCGGAATCAGGAGCAATATCTTTAATTCCGAATTCCGAATTCCGAATTCCGAATTCATAATTACAAGAAGTGGGAACATCATTTTCTACCGAGCGATGCAAACCTACGGCTTGCAAAACTATGATATTACACGGTTACTAAGGTTGCTTTTGTAAAAAAATAAGGTCGTAAATAAGGTTTGTTTTACTACAGTGTTGAGGCATTTCACTGATGTATTACAAAATCTGTTAAATCTGCGTAATCTGTTGACGAAATATTATTTGTGAACGTTAAAAAATTAGAAAACTTTGTACTACATTCTGCTAACTAGAACGAAGCTGTTTCGCTTGCCTCAAAACTTACAACAGGCGAGACAGTCCCGCCCTAGTATAGCAACACAAAAAAGAACACTACATTGTTATTGGAATTACCTCGCGATTCCGCTTGTGACTTCGCCGCCGGAAACAGTTCCGGCTGCTTTCCAAGCTGTGTAATCAATAGAGTCATTAACGAAATGAACACTACCATCACAAAGCAAAGCGTTGACTCCGTTGTTGTGATAACTGTTCGCTCCGTAAAAGCCGTGATTCATCCAATTACAAGATGGTACTTTTGAATTCGGCTGCAAAAAAGTACCGAATGTTGTGTATGGATTGCCATGAATCCATGTAGTTAATCTCAACTCATTGTAGGAAAGTGTTCCGGAATTATTTGTAGCTAGTGTTGCAGGATCACTCCACGTATAACTAGCACTATCTTTAAGTGTGAGATTAACAGCAACTAACCTTTTGAGTACACTGTGCGTCTTTTGCATATCGTCAATCGTTCCTGAATGGTCTGTTCCGCCATTACCAGGACACGCTTCAGACATTGCAAGTGTATTACTCGTACCATCAGTTATTGAGTCTATATTCTTTGACGAATGATAATGAAACAAACCATTCGTTTCAAATTTTCTCTCGCAGTTAAATTCAGTACTTGCGCTGATACGGAAAATATCATCACCGGAGCAAACAACGTAACACCCCGTCGCTGTCTCACAAGGTACAGCTGTACTTACTTCGTTCGTATCATCAATACAAATGTTAAAGGCTCCTTTTGCCTTTTTAATGGAGTTACTTGGACAAGACATGATTGCGATATTTGCCACAATGACGTTTCGCAATTCATACACGTAAGCATTGGCTGCCATTCCGCCGCCTAAAACAGGTGCCTGACTATAGTCAATCAAACCATGCAAACTCGTTGCTTCCATATACGGCAACAATGTCGCCTGAACGGAATACATAGAGTTTGTAACACTCGCACCAGTCTGCCCGTGTCCATCTGTTCCAATGCCCGGAAAGCATTCAAACGTCGAGTGATAGTTGTGCAACGCAATTCCAAACTGTCTCATGTTGCTTGAGCAAGTCATTCTTCTTGCGGCTTCTCTTGCTGCTTGGACGGCGGGGAGTAGTAACGCAATCAGCACTCCAATTATCGCAATTACAACCAGCAACTCAACTAAGGTAAACGCACAAATCCGATTTTTCGGATTACGTAGTACGCCCCCCCCCCCCATTTTAACATGTTAATTTGCAAAGTTTCTAACTTTACTGAACTTTTCATATTGACCTTTCTTTTTCAAAAAAGTTTTTTTGTGATAAACGAGTCGCTTGCTCCCGAC
>JAISQS010000479.1 GCA_031274045.1 Planctomycetaceae bacterium
CTGAAAGGGCAAAATATCATAGCGTAGGGCAACGCCCTACGATAATTGATTGTAAATAACCTTCGCCCCAACGGGGCAATAATATCAGACCAAACGGAAGTTTTTAGTTTTCAGTTTTAATATAATCCCTACAGAAAACTCACTACTAAAAACTTCCATTATTGTTGATATTATTGGGGCGTTGCCCCGAGTGGTGTTTGTGAATCCATTTCGTAGGGCGTTGCCCTACGCTATGAGCTTGTTGCCCTTTCAGGGCGTTGATACTGCGAATAAAAGACACAGTGTAACACCCCCACAAAATCCGAAATAGTCAGGAAAATTATTTACTACAATTGCAGTTTTCCAGAAAAAATATTTCGCTGATATATTACGTTTTTATCAAAAATCTCCATAGCCCAATTCTAACACTTTTGTTGCCGGTTAATTTCCGGCGAAAGCCTAAGGTTTGTCTGTTGGTGATTCACTGGCTACTAAGGTTGTTTTTGTAAGAAAATCAGGTCGTCAATAAGGTTTGTTTTTTCTGTAGCGTTGAAGTATTTCACTGATATATTACGGTTATCTTTTGTTTGGTTCTATTCTGTTGACTGTGGTTGTTTGTCATCTTTTGTTTTGAAGTTGAACACCATGTATAGAACTCGCAGGACAAGTAGTGACATGATCATTGCTCCGATTACACCGCCTATTACTACTGTTGCCAGCGGTCTTTGGACTTCCGCTCCTATGCCCGTACTAAACGCCATCGGCAAAAAACCAAGACTCGCCACCAATGTTGTCATTAAAACCGGTCGTAATCTTGTTATCGCCGCTTGCGTTACCGATTGTTCTAATCCCAATCCCTTTTGTCTCAATTGCCGAATATACGAAACCAGAATCATATCGTCCAACACCGCCACCCCAGACATTGCAATAAAACCTACGGCAGCGGAAATTGAAAACGGCATATCACGCATCCATAACGCAACAATACCACCAACCCACGCAAACGGAATCCCCGTAAAAATTCGTAACGCATCCAACATATTTCTGTACGTTAAATACAATAACCCGAATATCAACATTAAAGTCAACGGCACAACAATCATTAACCTCGCCCGCGCACGCTCAAGATGCTCAAATTGACCGCCATACTCAACACGATAACGCGGTGTCGGCATCGTTACTTGATCCGTGATCTTTCGTTTTGCCTCACTGACATAACTTCCAAGATCACGCCCACGCACATTTGCCGAAATCGTTATTCGCCTCAATCCCCACTCTCGCGAAATCGTTGACGGTCCTTCAACAATATCCACCGCCGCCAAACGACCAAGCGGAATCTGCTCCCCACTCGGCGTAACAACAGGAATCTCCGCAACCGTTTTCGGATCATCCTGATATTTGTCCGACAACCGAATCACCAAAGGAAAACGAATCTCTCCCTGAATTATCTCTCCAACAACCTTACTCCCAATCGACTCAACTAACTCCAACACCTCCTTTGCCGCAACTCCATAACGAGCTAACTGATCTTGTTTGACCTGAATTTTTAACATCGGTTGACCCGTGATTTGCTCAACAGAAGCATCCGCCGATCCCGGAATTGACTCTAATATTTGCCTAATCTCCTCCGCCTTCGACTCCAACAAATCAAAATCATCACCGAAAAGTTTCACCGCCAAATCAGCACGAACGCCCGACGCAAGTTCATTGATTCGCATGTCAATCGGCTGCGAAAAACCGAGACGTTGTCCGGGCATATCGCGCAACGTTAATTCAATCGCCTCTGTCAAATCAGCTTGCGTTTTCGCACGCGTCCACTCACCACGAGGCTTCAACGTAATAAAAATATCCGTCAACTCAAGACCCATCGGATCCGTACCAATTTCAGCCGAACCAGTTCGACTCCAAACATCCTTGATCTCATCTGGGAAATTTTGTAACAGAACTTTTTCCATCTCCGTGTTGTACCGAATCGATTCCGCAAGATCAGTCCCCGCAGGTCGAACAACCCCAACAACAATCGCACCCTCAGAAAGTTTAGGAATAAACTCCGACCCCAAATGAGGCGCAATCATACCAAACGCAACTACCAAAACACAAAGCGCAAAAACCATAATAGCCAACTTGTGATGCAACGCAAATTTGAGTATCGGAAAATAAATCAGTTGAGCAATTCGCATAATCAACGGCTCACGCTCCTCCTTTTTACAAGGCAAAAATATACTTGCCAAAACCGGCATCAACGTCAACGACAAAATCATCGAACCAAGTAACGCAAATATCACCGTCAAAGCCATCGGTCGAAACATCTTCCCCTCTACTCCCTCCAATGTCAGTATCGGTAAATACACAATCATAATGATCAATTCACCAAACATTGTCGGCTTGCGAACCTCAACAGCAGCATCACGTATAATCTCAAGACGCGATTTGCCGCCGGAAGAATTGTCCGCAAGTTTACGCGTGCAATTTTCAATCATCACAACAGAACTATCCACAACCAACCCAAAATCCAACGCGCCCAAACTCAACAGACTCGCAGCAATACCAAACTTGTACATCCCCGTAAACGCGAAAAGCATCGAAAGCGGAATAACCAGCGCAACGATAAATGCAGCACGTATGTTGCCCAGAAACGCGAATAAAACAGCAATCACAAGCAGACCGCCGTCAAATAAATTTTTTCGCACCGTGTCTATCACAAAATCAACAAGCTCCGTCCGATCATAAACTGTCTTAATTCTCACATTCGCAGGCAAATTCGGTTCAAGCGATTTCAATTTGTCCTTCATCGCAGCAGTAACTTTATGACTATTTTCACCCATCAACATAAAGCCAAGCCCCATCACTACCTCACCTTGACCATTCGCCGTAACTGCACCGCGTCTAATCTCATGACCAATCACAACATCACCAACATCCGCAATCAAAATCGGTACTCCATCCTCCGCCGTAATGACAATTTGCCTGATCTGATCAATAGTCGTTGTGCGTCCGAGACCTTGCACAAATAACGTTCCGCCGCCGCCCGGTCTATTGATATTGCCGCCGCCGCTGTTCAGATTATTTTGTTGCACCGCTTCAATAACCTGATCAAATGTCAAATTATGTTTCGACAATTTATCGGGATCGAGTCGAATCTGATATTGTCTTACGTAACCGCCCCACGTGTTTATTTCGGCAGTGCCGGGAACAGGACGCATGACCGGCTTAACTTGCCAATCATGAACAGTACGCAACTCCGTCTCATCCGTCCCTTGACCAAAAACAATATAGTTCAAAACCTCACCAAGACCCGTCGCAACAGGACCCATTTGAGGTCGCGCAATTCCATCCGGCAACCCAACAATACCAAGACGCTCGTTAATCAATTGACGCGCAAAATAAATATCAATTGAGTCATCAAAAACAACCACCACCTGCGACAAACCAAACTTTGAAATACTACGCATCTCCAACAAGCCGGGTAAACCGCTAATTGATTGCTCAATTGGCGTGGTAATCTGCTGCTCAATCTCCTCCGGTCCAAACGAAGACGCAACCGTGTTAATCTGCACCTGAATCGGCGTCGTATCAGGAAAAGCATCAATATCAAGCCGAAACAAAGCATAAAGACCAACAATCCCAGCAAACAAAACACAAAGAATCACAAAGAGCCTATAGCGCAACGAAAAATCAATAACCCTATTCAAAAAATCCATAATCTTCTCCTGTCTGTAAAATGTTTAAAAATGTTTATATACTTTTTATACTTGAAAATTCCCTTCACTATCGCAATCAAAATGATATTGTTATCGACAATGAGTCTTTGCCAATTCGTAACTGGTGACCAACTTCCCCATCCCTTAATAACCAACGAATCTCCCCCATTACACGCCCTTATCCCCTTATTCGTTAATTATAAAGTTCACGATCAAATTTGAGGCGAATTGAATCCAATATAGCGACGTGCTTCGACTTTTGGCGATTCGAAATTGAAAGTACAGACGCAAT
>JAISQS010000556.1 GCA_031274045.1 Planctomycetaceae bacterium
CCGACCGAAGAACTCGCCCAAGTAAGCAACAATAAATTCCTGCAAACCAAAACGCCTCTCGTTGTCGGGATACTCTACACCACACTTGAGCGAATGCAAACAAAATAGAACAAATATATGCAACCAAAAAATAATACCGAAATTAAAATCGTCTTTAACGGATTATTTTAAACCTTTCGCAATTTTTCACACACTCGGCGAACGGTTGTGTTTTTTTTAGAGAATACGAAAAAAATAAAATATACGAAGCCGCCCGCATCGGCGCAGCCGATAATTGCCGCGAAGCGGCACGGACTGGTACGCGGGCATCCCGCCCGCCTCTGTGTGTTGCAGAACCAAACGAGTTTGGAAGGAACGCCAAGACGTATTGGAGAACAAATGTTTTGCGAATGACGATTCAACACGTTCGCGAATACATTAGTTGTGTGATGATCAATGAACGATTACAATGTCGCGCGCAAAATGAGTACGTTCAATGAGTACGTTTGCTATCGCTCAACACGATGAATTTATTGTACGAAAATAGCCCGCGAAATCGCCCAAAATTCTCAAAACAAATAACTAACACACAATAAGTTAAAAAAACTCCATACACTAGAATTATAGACAAATACCAGCATTATGACCACGCTTAATAACTATCAAACCAAGCTCGAACAACACTTTCAATTACTGTACAAAAAACGTCAAGGAAGTTATGTTTATCTGCTTGAACATCCGTTTTCAAAAGAAGAGTTGGCAGTTCTTGTTGATTTGGTCAAAACTAAACTGCGATTGTCTTGGCAAGGAATTGAGTGTCTCAAATCAGTCTATTTTCCGATATTGATTCTGGCAACCGAAACAGGGTACAAATATCGAGGGAACGGAACAGGTTTTTGGAAAGAGTTTGCCCGCCAAATCGGACTATCTGACATCAATATCAAAGACAGAGAAATCATCAGCGAGCGGTTTGATTTTGTTGCCGGACGCTATCATATTGCTCAACCGCTTAATACGACATGGGCAACCACATATCGACACATTGCCAAGCCGATAACCAACGCAATTTTGCCATTGGATATTCGGTTGCCGTTGTTGGAGTCACTCGAACAATTGTTGCAATATAGTAATTTTGATCCGAAGAATCTTGTTGATCAATTATTATCGTTGCGCGAAAATATTCCTTCACGTACCAAACGTTATACTGATTGGATTTCAGCATCACCCATAGTTACGCCGCTTGTTCTTGCGTTGATCAACGAAGAAGAAAATCCGACGTTTTTAACCGCTGAAACATTGGAGAGAATTCGCCATGATATTGAATTAGATAAAAAAGCGAATTCAATACTACGGAAAATACGCGGCGAAACGGCAAAACGCCGTTTATCTCAACACACCAAAAACCACGAACCACAAAAACGAACAACAACACTCTGTCACATATTCATCCGACAGGAAAACAACGAATATATCTTTGATGGACAATTGCCAAAAACAGTATCAAAGACATTGCGCAACGATAAAGAGTTTGTAAGAATTTTACGCGCAGATCAATGGAAACCGACAACGCTAAACGGCAAAGTAAAATTGAAGCCCGGCGTGTTTTTGAGAAACGACCGGTTTGAAATTTCTCTTAACAATGAATTGGATATTTCTTTTTTGGGTGAAGATGAAATGCCGGAAGGATTGTCCGAAGAATCACTGGCGATTTTGAAATCGTTGCGGTTGCGTTTTGAATGTCCGGCTGTTTTTGGAACTGTTGATGATAATTTGTACAAAAAGCGGGCGGCTCCAAAAATCGAACGCGATGAAGGAATCTTACTTTGCCTAACACAAAAATCGGATGACATCCGTGTTATTGATACCAGTAATTCTGAAGATATTGAGTGGGCAATAGCGCACGGATTTATCGTTACAGAAAAGAGAATGTGGAAGTGGATTGTTCCATTTGGCGAGGTAGATGAGGATTCAAAACAAATTATTGTTAAAAAAAATATGCCGGAAGTGTTCGTCTATGATTTATTAAAAAATGAGATTACCAAATATGACGAACTGAAAGAAAATCAGACCGTCCATGTGAACGGAGAAGAATGGACAATTATCGTTTCAGAAAACAAGCACCAACCTCTTTTCTCTGCGGAGTTGTTAGGAGAATACAATGTGAACGCTCTTACCAAAAGAACTTTATCTTTGTCGGTGGATTCATCTATTTCATTACAAAATCCAAATTACACACTTTTGTTGACCGATGGTTCAGAATATATCGCGTCAAAAAAACAATTATTAGACTCGTTGCCGAATTCGATTGGCAAAAATAAGATTTTTCATGAAGCATTCAAGGAACAAGAATCAGAAACAAAAGATCGTTTTTGGCAACTCATTTCAGGACGGCGTGATTTAACCCTCACCCTCAATATCGAGAACATTTTTCAGCAAGAATGGACGCTCGAAGCTGTTGTCCTTCATGTTTGGTGGGAAGATGTAAACGACTCACAACCGCGAGCGGTTTCGGATACGGAAGAGTTTAATGTTGTGGAAATCTTGCACAAGGAGCGACGTTACTCTCTTTACTCGGATGAGTACAAATTGTTTTGTGCTGTAGATTTTAATGGTAATCCGGTTGCCGGACTTGGTACGATTTTGCATTGTCCAAAAACAAATAACAGCAGTAAGATTCTTAACATAACAGAACGAAATTTACGTCAAGAAGATGATGACGTTAAGAAATCGTCAGTCGGTCTGCGTAATATTGTCACGGACATCCTCGCCTTTCGACAAGCTCAAACGAATAACTTTACGACCGAAATGTATCACTTTATAACCGAAATGTATCGGCGACAAATCCTAGACGAATTGGAAGCGATATTTTGGACAATAACCTGTAGTGAACAATGGACAAACAAAAACTATGAGTTTAAACGACGGTTGATTTATCCTTTCAAAGCAAGAGAACATTTGGCAAACAGAATCAAACGTGATTTGAGTGAATTCAATCCGAATTTTGATACGGATTGGTCGCTTAAATCATTAACGGATTACTTTGAAAATTGGCAAAAGGAATTTTTGAAGGGTTCGCCGTATCGCTCCATTTGGAACACAAATATTATAAAAAATGTATTCGCTTTGTTTTTGAATCCTGACGAATATTATTCGCAATGGGAAACCGAAACACTAAAATTTTTGTTGCGGGATAGACAATCCGTTCGCGCAATTTGGTTTTTGCTACACGGTTTTCGTCAAATCGAAACAAAATGGAAAGGGGAGACTACAGATGATTGAATCGTATAAACGAATTATTCATGGCGTTCAGGCTTTGCGTCGTTGGGCGGAGTTGCATAGTTATTCATTGTTGGGGGCGACTGGAGTAAAAGCGTTTATGTATCCGCACCAACTTTGGGTTGTGCGCGAAGTCATAAAGCATACCCGCATCCGGCATCTTCTCGCGGATGAGGTCGGTTTAGGGAAAACGTTGGAATCGTTGATGATTATGAACGTGCTACGATTACAGAACGGAGGCAAACTTCGCGTGAGTATCGTTGTTGGTTCGGAGGAAAGGGCAAAGCAATGGACGAATGAAATTCGCCGCAGGCTTCATTATCCATTTTGGAAAAACGATGTGTTACAAAATGACCGCGACTTACTTTGTAATAATAACGTGTTTTTGCGTGACGAATTGAAGAGAGTAGAATCGCTGGATGAATCTGATGGTTTTCGGATTTTCTACACGCAAAATTTTGACGCAGAAAAAACGTATCTCGAACCACAACATTGTGATTTATTGATCCTTGATGAGGTTCACAGTTTTAGTATGGCAATATTGGATTTTCTTGCGAGACGGTCAGCGGATTATCAAAATGTTCTCGTTTTGTCGGCAACACCGTTGTTCGGCGAAGAGAAAGATCGTTTGCGTCTGTTACAAATTCTTGCTCCGGATCAAGCAGAGTTATTTGAATTGCAAGGTGAAAATCCAACGCTTGATTCTATTCCGATTTTGCGTTCGCAACGTAAGGATTTTCCGAAAGCATTGCCGCAGCGTCAAACAAATATTAGAAAGTGCGAACCGCTTGAATCGGATATTTTGCGATACAAAAAATCCCGCAATTTGATGCAGCGATTGCTGAAAGAAGATTTAGTTAACGAAGAAAATGCTGTGTTATTTTTACGTCGTGCAGCAGTTGGCGGGCAAACGCTAATCGATCGCGTGGACGAATACCGCCCACGATTTTCACAATATCGGGATGAGTTTACAAGCATCAGAGAACTATGTACTCCAAACAACGGTGATGCTCGTTTCGATGAGTTAATGGATTATCTACTCGATTTTTTTGCGGAAGACAGCGAACACAAAATTATTATTACCGCACAAGACAATCCAACGATTGATTATTTGAAAGAACAAATTGGACGTTGTTTGCCTGAAGTCGGAGTTGGTACAAATTGCAAGCCGCTTAAATTTTTACAATTCCGACAGGAACGAAAACAAGGAAGCAGCGATGAATCGGAATCAAAAGATGAGAATGATAAAGAACCGGCAAAAGACAACAAAGGAATCATAGACGAATTTTGGAATGGTGACGCTCAAATTTTGCTCGCGCATAATGACGCGAAAGAATCTTTCAATTTGCAAATTGCTGATGCGTTGGTGTTTTATTCGTTGCCTTGGAAACCCGTTGATATGGAACAATGGTTGGGACGTATTAGTCGTCTTGGTTTGCGTAAAAGTAAGACGGTTGAAATCGTTGCTCTTGTTCTTCGTGAAACTGTCGGTGAACAAATTGCCGAAATTTATAAAACGCTCAATATGTTTGAAAATCCTCTCGATTTGGAGAAGAATCAAAATATCTTGAACGACATCGAGCAACAGATAAATAACATTGCTCTTTGGGGAAGTGATTTTAAAAATCCGAAATTGTCAGAGGAAATGGAGACCGGTTTGATACAAATCGTTCCGCAAAATGAAGCAAAAAATCTTGACGACAAAGTTCGTGATTCTGTCGTTCAGCCAGTCATTTCACCGAAAAAAGAACAGCAAGAAGATAAATTAAAGTTTCCCCAAGAGGACGCATTAAATGAATGGATTGAGCTGCTTGAAAAACACAAAATAATTTGGAAGCGAACTTATGATGACGATAATTTTAAGTATTCTAAATATCCCCAATACTACAAATTTGTTGTAATGAAAAAAGATTGGCAGTGTGATTTATCGTTACCGTGTTTGTGTGAGGAACCGATTCCGGAGAAACCGTTTATTCTTAAACGGGCGCATATCCAGATGCCGCCGCGCGATTTGGTGCCGATATATAAAAGATACAATCGAGACGAACAACGTTATGAAGTTCCGTTACAATTTTTTAATTTCGGCGGGCAACTTCACGATGAATTGGTTAACGAATTTATAAAATTGTTACCACAATATCTCTTTATGTTTCGTGTTTATATTAATGATGTTGCGATTGCGAAAGGAACGTATCTTATTGGAATTGTCGCAGCAAATAGACAGCAGAATGTACACACTACATACGTTGATGAATTGACAAAAGACATGGAGCAGAATGTTACGAAAACGCAGCAAGAAAGACGGAAAATCGAATGCCGCCGCTTAACTGCGGGTCTGCAAGCCGATGACCGATTCTTTGATTTGTTATTTCCAAGATCATTAGAAATTCACTGCGTACGAAGGCAAGGAAGAGAACGGTGGACAAAAGTACAAACGGATTTGATGTATCCATGTCTCACACAAATACCGGAGATTGACAAATACAAAGTAAAAAAGATTCCTCAGAAGCTTGACAAATATTTTGCCAGATTGACAGAAAAGAGTGTCAATGAATTGTGGCATAATAAAGATGTAAATAAAGAAATCGAGCAGCGTATCGACATTTTGGCGAAAGAATTGAGGATTAGCGAAGAATTATGGCAACTCAAAATCGAAAAAATACAACAGAAGATAAATGATCTGCGAACCGAATCAACAAGAGAAAATGAAGATACTATCAAAAGGAATTACATACCGGAATTAAAACGTTTACAAGAACATTTACAACTCGTCCGTAATCATTTTGAAATTAGAAAAAAATATTTAACGCAAACCGTTAATGTTTTTTGTCATGTCAGTGCTGTTTTATGTCTCGCTGTCAAATAACCCATAAAAATTATGTTTCAAGAAATCGAAAACAATCGTAAAGCGTTATTAACTTACATTGAATCTGCGTATCATTTTTCCGACGAAAATTTGCTGCAACAACGTTCCGAATTGCTGCATCAGGAGGGGATAATTACCCAACGCCCTTACATAGAAAGCGGTGCAAAATATAGGCTAGGAAAAATGTTTGCCGAGTTAGATATTGACAAGAAAATTGCCGATGTGCTTACTTCGCTTGCCAAGAGTAAATTACTTTTCAATCCGCCGTATTTGCATCAGGTAGAGGCAATCGAAAAAATTTTATCGTCACGAAAAAATATTATCGTGACAACCGGAACCGGCTCCGGTAAAACGGAATGTTTCCTCTTACCGATTCTTGGGCGGCTTATTGAGGAAGCCCCAAAACCGTCTTTCAAACAGCGGGCAGTTCGTACGTTGCTGCTCTATCCAATGAATGCCCTCGTCAACGATCAACTTGGACGATTGCGAGTACTCTTTGGTTCTAAAACGTGTTTTGATTTTTTCAAAAAGACAACAGGAAGACCAATAAAATTCGGACGCTACACCGGCAGAACATTGTTTCCCGGTCTTTTGCCGAATCCGAATGATTCTAATTTCAGTAGCAAAATGCAGCAAAAATTAGCGGGCTTATCATTCTATTATAAAATTGCTGACCGCGCATTAAAAAATCAAGATGAAAAAGAACAGAAGAAAGCCAGTGATGTCATTCAACAACTTTACAAAAAAGGAAAGTTTCCAGTCAAGCACTCCGCGACCGGAAATCCGGCACAAGGTTTTTGTGATTGGTTTGGTCAATCGGGAGGGCGTTGGTTGCAAAACGGAAAGTTGGCAAGGACTATTGAACGAGCAGATGATTCTGAATTACTTGTCCGTCACGAGATGCAAAATACGCCGCCGGATATTTTGGTTACAAATTATTCGATGTTGGAATATATGTTATTGCGCCCTATTGAACGTAATATTTTTAGTATTACAAAATCATTCTACCAAGAAAATCCTGATGAGCGTTTCATTCTGGTTTTGGACGAGTCGCATCTTTATAACGGCG
>JAISQS010000427.1 GCA_031274045.1 Planctomycetaceae bacterium
GGCGGAGTTGTTTGGTTTGAAATTTTGCTTGACAAATTAAATGCTGTTTTGTTTCCTGATATCAAGTTTATTGAGCCGCCGCGATACCCGCTCTCGTGGCAAGATTTTTCTTTGGTGTGGAGTGTTGAAAAAGGTTTTGACAAATTGGAATCAACACTCGATCAATTCAACAACCCGCTAATCGTCAAAAGGGAATTCCTCGTATCATACAAAGGAAAAGGAATCGAGAAAGGAATGGCGAGTCATTCGTTCCGGTATTGGATTGGCGCGGCTGACAGGACGTTGACGGGCGATGATATTGAGCAATTTCATAAGCAATTTTTGACGTTCCTTGCCGGACAAAATATAGCGTTAAGAAATTGAGCAACGTTAAGAAATTGATCAACAGATCGATTTGATCAGCGTACTTTCAAGCTGATCAGAACTATTAAAACTTTTTTGGCACGCAGATGACGCGGATCATCAGGATTTGCGCAGATTTTTTTTATAAATGCCGGTTGTTCTTCATCTGCGAATATCTTTAAAATCTGTGTCGTCTGCGTGCTAAAATACGTTTTAGAATTATAAAACTATCAAGACAATGTACATTATACAACCTCATTACCACGCGATAGCGCGGACATGTCAAGATTACGAGCGGATGTCTCAAAGCGGAGTTGTTGCGGTTGCGGAGCCGGCGTTTTGGGCGGGATTTGATCGTGATTATGCCGGTACTTTTTTGGATTATTTTAAGCAGATCAGTGAATTTGAACCGACGCGCGCGGCGGCTTACGGGATAAAACATTTTTGCTGGATTGCCGTCAACCCAAAAGAAGCTGATAACCTGTCTGTCGCCAAAGAAGTGTTACGCGAAATGCCGAAATGGCTCGATAAACCAACCGTACTAGGAATCGGCGAAACCGGATTAAATAAATCAAGCCAAAACGAAATTGACATCATGGAAGAACATATCGAAATGTCAATCAAATACGATCAACTCCTCTTGATACACACGCCGCATCTTGCAGATAAAGCTATCGGAACAAAAATTATACTAGACGTTTTAAACAACCACCGGAACAGAATAAATCCAAACAAAGTCTGGATCGACCACGTAGAAAATCACACAATAAAAGACGTAAAAAACGCCGGATATTGGTACGGATTCACGCTCTACCCAATCACAAAATGCTCCGTCAACAGATGCGTGGATATGATTGAACGCTACGGAACGGAACGGTTGCTGGTAAACTCGTCAGCGGATTGGGGACCGAGCGACCCAATGTTACTACAACAAGCTATTTTTGAATGCCAAAGAAGAGGACACTCAAGAAACGAAATCATTGAAATCTTCCACAACAACCCCGCAAAATATCTCAGACAATCCCCAAAATTCAACATCAAACCAATCAAAATAATTGAAGAAGAATAAGAGATGATTTTGACTCCTCTACATCGCGAAGGTGTGCGGAGTACATACAACATCATTTAATTCCAGTCAAAATAATATTCAATAATATTCAAATGGGACAATTGGATTTATCAAGCGATCTCTCCCCAAATAACAGCCAATCTGAGAACAGTAATAAACGTCGGTATATTGGGGTGCGGTTTAATTGTTGCGGCGTTTATTTGCGCATTTACATCAATCGTCAAGCAACGGCATACGAAGGTCGTTGCCCGAAATGCGGTAAACCAATCTCCGTAAAAGTAGGCTCCGGCGGAACAGATTGCCGATTCTTTGAAGCGTATTAGACTCGCAGCCTGAAAAAATAATGGAACTTTTTTTTCAGACTACAAGCCTCACTTCATATCAAAACGAATAAATAAAAAGATAAACATAGATGAAAGTTTTTTTCCTCTATCTTCTTTTTTGTGATTTTCGATTGCGTGTATATTTCTCGTTAAAACGACAATTCATAACACGGCAAAACTCAGATTCCTTTTATTCTGATTTTGTTGATTGTACGGGTTACTTTATTTTTTATGTGGACAAATTTATTAAAATCGCTCAATTTTGGGATTCATGGTTGACTGTTTATTTGGATAATCTATATTCACGTGTTGCTTGGTTGTTTTTTGTTTTTAGTGTGGTGAGTTGTAGATTGAGTTATTCTTGATTCCACAATATTCCACAATTAAATTTTTTTGGTCAATTTGACATTGGTTTTTTAAAATGGATCGTGCTAGTGTTATAGGTCTTATATTCGGTTCGTTTATGCTTGTTCTTGCGGTTGCGTTTAACGGGATTAGCAAGATAGGCATGTTCTATGACACCGCGTCCATACTTATTGTTCTTGGCGGTTCGTCTGCGTCTATGCTTATTTCTTATCCTCTTTCTGATTTGAGTGCGATTTTTACGTGTGTGAAGAAGACGATGTTCAACCAAAAGGAGAATCCGATTGAGACGATAACGTTGATTGTTTCTCTTGCTGACACGGCTAGGCGTGAGGGGTTATTGTCGTTGGAGAATCGGATGCAGGATATTGATGATCCGTTTATTGCTGCTGGGGTTCGTATGGCGATTGATGGGCTTGCGCCGGAGATAGTTGAGGCGGTGATGAATATTGAGATCGATGCGGTCAACTCGCGTCATATCTATAATCGTTCGCTGGTCTCAAATTATGCGAAATATGCTCCGGCATTCGGGATGATTGGGACGTTGATCGGGTTGGTGCTTATGATGGCTGATTTTAACCCCGAAACGATCGGGCGGGCAATGGCTGTCTGCTTATTGACGACTCTATACGGCTCGGTTATTGCGAATCTTTATTGCTTGCCGATG
Source organism: Planctomycetaceae bacterium (assembly GCA_031274045.1). Classification (GTDB taxonomy): domain Bacteria; phylum Planctomycetota; class Planctomycetia; order Pirellulales; family Thermoguttaceae; genus WRKP01. The sequence goes on from JAISQS010000427.1 coordinate 2,765, forward strand.
GCGGACAAACTTGGATTCCTGAATGATTTTGAAATAAGAGTCAAAGAAATCGCAGTCAAAGGAATTGTTGCAATTCAAGCCGGCGAAAACCCACGCGTCATAAAACAAAAACTAATGACATACAT
>JAISQS010000438.1 GCA_031274045.1 Planctomycetaceae bacterium
CTTCAATCGGCACCGGACTGACGTTATCCTCACCAAAACGATCCGGCGCAACTATATTCCGCACATGAGAATACACACCATCAAAACGACGCTCAAAAATCGCGATACCATGACTACGCATACCAACAAACATGTTGCCGTCATAATCAAACGCCAACGACGAAACCTGATCTTCAAGCAGTCCGTCGTAGCGAGTGATGTGTTGCCAATCATCAAAAAAAACACGATACCGCGTCAAACCCGCCGATGTCGCAATCCAAACATCGCCGTCCAGCGGACAAATTTTTATATCAAAAATCCGCTCGCCAATCGGACCATCAACAACATCATAATTTTTCCAATCTTTCCCATTGAAAACCGAAACGCCCGTATTCAAATGTCCAACCCACAAGCGTCCAAGTTTATCAATTGCCAAAGCGTAACCATTGTTATCGCCGAGACCGTTTTTTGTTGTGAATTGAGAAACTTTGCCGTCAACTTGACAATGAAAAACGCCCTCATCTTCCGTGCCGACCCAAGCCCCATTGTCACCATCCGAAATTAGCGCAACAATAAATCGCGCATTCATACCACGAACTTTCTGAACATCAGGGACTGGCAGGTTTGGAACAGGTTGTTTTGTATCCGTATTATTTTGAGCAAAAGCAATCAGAGAGAACATTGTGATTGCGAGAACAAATAACGTTGCGCAAATTAAATTTGATTTGATTGATGTCATGTGCTTCTTGGGTTTGTTGTTTTTTGGGGTTAGAGATTGAAATGTTCTTGCGTGTACAAGAACCAGAATTAGGCGAAAGTCTAGATTGCGCAAGAAGAGATGTCAAGCGAGTGAGTCATCTTACGCAAAAATTTTCAACGCAGTAGAGCAATTGGGAATAATTCACAGGAAGTTAATGGAAGAATATTGTCAACAGATTTTACAGATTTATACAGATTAGTTTTTTTTAGCACACAGATAACGCAGATTGTCAGGATTTACGCAGATTTTTTTATAAATGCCTGTTCTTCTTTATCTACGAATATCTTTAAAATTTGTGTCATCTGCGTGCTAAAAAAGGTTAAGGTAGATATTTTTTTATTGTCAATAGCTACTAAGGTTGTTTTGTTGGGAAAAATAAGGTTATGGACAAGGTTGATTAGATCGGATATTGTGCTGACATATTATAACGGATGTTCCTTTGTTTTTTGGGAGGATTTTTGGTTTAAGTTATTTGTGAGTTGGGAGTTATTTCTAAAATTTATCCCAAAAGTGCGCCCGGTAACATTTTTTATTTTTTGCGTAATTTTGTAGATTTTGCGAAATATTGTGCGCCCGTATGCGTTTTATAGTGTGTTGGGGCGATGCGGGCGGGCGGTGTTGGCGGGTTGGCGGTTCGTTGCGTTGCCGGTATTTTTTGGGTGTGGAAACTATTTGTTTTTAATCGGGAGCAGAATCATGTATGTTGACCGGATACGTCACAAACAACCTAACGGAAAAATTTATACGCAATACCTCCTTCGCACATCACGCCGCGAAGGAGAAAAAACTATCAAGACGACCATTTTGAATATCACCAGTTGGGGCAACGAGACCTGCGAGGCAATTGCTTATGCCATCAAGAATCGCCAATCTATTGCCCAATTGATTGCAGAATCGTCCAAACGTACATCTGCCGCAAATGACTCTGTGTCGTTGAACGCGGATTTATCGTACGATAATATTCGCCCTGTTGTATTACAAGGCAAGCCTATTGGTGCGGATTAGATTTGACAGTGGAAGAGGGAATCAGGTTATTGGAAACATTGGAAACATTGGGAACAATTCAACTCCAACTCCCAAACCAAAAAAATAAATCAAAAAACGTAACAATCAACAGCGTGCCAACCCCACGCGGGGAGGTTGCGGAGTTATTCCGTCTTGTGAATATCCCTGCCCCCGAGTTCGTCCCCGCCGGAAAAATAAAACAAACCAACCCTGTGGACAGTAAGAAAAAATTAAAAACTCGACGTAAATCCTAAAAATAAACCACATTTACATGCAAACATCATAGCGACTTAAAACGGAACATCCGCTACAACGTCAGCGTTTTTTGGTTTTGGGAGATAGAAATTCCGGTGCGTAAACCGCCCCAATATCGGAGAGCAATAATGATTTACTGGCGACGTTATTCACCAAGAAAGCCCAGCGGTCGGTTAGCCACTTTACGTTGCCGCCCGGTGGTCGGTTGCCCATCTTACGTTGACTACCTTACGATCACCAATAATTTTCATACCCAATCTCGTCAGTAGCAAGCTACCGTCGCTAACGTCACGCTAAGGCATTTATGACTTGTGTGGTACGGCGAGGGGCGTTGTCTTGCATCTACTTTTGGAATTTTCTAAATTCTTTTACTCAAGAACAACCGGTAATTCTGCCGAAACACTACCTAGCTGTCTGTGGAAAATCGATACAACCGCTACAACCCGAAAAAGAATATCACCCGAAGAATTTCTCAACCCGCAAAATCCGTTTACATAAACTCAATTTGACAGCAGTATTAAGCAAATTGCAATCAAGTATTAGGCAAATTACAATCACAAACGAAACCTCATATTTCGAACGGTTTAAAATGTATGGATGCCAAATAAACAGGCAACCCTAAATCAATGAAGTCAAAAATTCCCCCGCAAAACACGAAGAATACAATGAAAATAATTACTACCAAATCAATATATATTGAAACCGCGATAATATCGTTTTTGATTGCGGTATTGTTGAACTGTTCAATTTTCGGCGCGAGTAGTTTTGCAGACGACACCGCCTCCTCAAACAGCTCAACCACAACCACCACTACCGCCACAACAACCGACTCAACAACCACGCCCCCCACAGCTCCCACAACTTCAGCCGCCACATCCTCCGTAACTTCCGAAACCAAAATTGCAACAAAATTACGCACAACAAATCAACCAAAAGCACCAAACAACATCAGCACCGATCCGAACTCACCCGCTCCAAAAACAAAAGCAAAATTCAACCTCAGCCTAAACTCAAACATCGAACAGAACTCCGAACAAAAAGAATCCACACAAACAAAAGAATCCACAACCCCACAAAAAAATAACCAAAAAGAAATTTCCAACTTGATCACAGACTCGGACTCGAACCCTGACTCGGACTCTAACCCGAATAACCCGAACACGAACACAAACCCGAAACCGAACTTGGACTCTAACTCGAATCCTATCTTGACCGCAAAACCAAACTCGAACGCAAACACGAACACGAATTTGGACACGAACACGAAACAAGAATCAGCCCCGAAATCCAATTTGACCTCATCCAATTTGACATCACCCGATTTGACCACGAATCCTAACACCGACCTGACTTCGACTCCGTCAAATTTAACCAGATCGAACTTGCCGCAATCAGGCACCACAACCCAAAGAAATAACGGCACAATTACAGAACCGGTCAATAAAATTGATCCTAAAATTGATCCTGCCGAAATCGAAGAGCCGTTCAAGATTGCTCAGTCAAATAAGCCGAAATTGGGATTCAGCGACAAACCGAATGTTACCGTGAACACTCCGCAAGATAACAGCAAAACAGACGGCGGTTGGACTGCAATTGTTCCGCACGAGACAGAACGCGGCACAAGTAAAGTTGATGATAAATTTGGCGCGGATTCGGAATTACGGGTTGCGGACAGGAATCAAAATCTTTTGCCAAATAAAACTGATGGTCAAAATAAAATTCCAAACATCGGAAATTGGGACGCTCAACCAAAAGATGTTGCCGACACAGACACCCAAAAAATCACCCAAAAAAATCCGACACCCGTCACAACGGAATTTTCAACACCAACCACACCAATAACACCGACAACACCGACCGTCTTGCCGCTAAATCAAGATATAACAAACGGGCAAGATTCCATCGGCGACGAACTCAAAGAACCTACTCCAATTCCGCCAATTCCGGCTATAACTCAACCGCTCATTGATGATGATTCGCAAAAACTGCTTGACGACAACGTGACCGAACCAAGAAAAAAATTACAAAATCCAACTCCAGCCGAAACACAAGAATTTAGCACAACCCAAGAACCAACAATTGAAAATACCACACCAACACCAACAACACCAAATAATTTTCCAGAAGCAACAACAGCAGAAGAAATCACAAAACGACTCAACGATATTGAAAAAGAAAAGCAGTTGTTGGAGCAGATGTTGATGAGTGAAATTGACAAGGCAAATAACACCGATAATCAACCAAAAATCGAATCAAATAACGACGACCAAAACGTCGGAACCGCCCGCACCAGTACACAAAATATAACCAAAAATGACAACAAAATAATCGATAAACCAAGCGATGACATTGCAAGAATAATCGACGAAAAAGTTGTCGGAAAAGATGAAGCCAAAAAAACAGAACCCATAACAGACAATAAAACAAACACCGAAAGCACCGAAACCAAAGTCAAAGCCGAAGACAAAACTGAAACCGAAGACAAAACCGAAGCCAAAGCCAAAGACGAAGAGAAAACTGACGCTGAAACAGAAAGCAAAACCGAAGAAAGAGTCGAGGAAGAAGAAGTCGAAGGTGAAAAAGTCGAAGGTGAGTCGGAGTCTGAAATTGGTACATTGGAGTTGCCTGATTTTGACTTGGAGGATGCGGAAGTTATCAAGGGATTGATTGATCCGAGTCGTGTTGGTGATCCGCATGGGGTTGCCAAAATAAAGTTGATGTATGAGGAGATAGTCAATGGACTGAAGGGTCGGAATATGTCGGGCAAGTATGAGCGTTGGAAGGAGTATGCGAGGAGTACGTTGCGAAATTCTGCCGGAATAAATACCGGTAGTGAGCTTGATGGTCGTGCGCGTTTGAGTTGGTATCAGAAACTTTACAATGAACCGATATATTCGATTTTTGAGTCGGAGGAGTTTACGCGTAAGTTGCATGATGGTTTGAAGGGGAATCATCGTTTTATTGGCGAGTCGATGGCGATAATTCGCGAAAAGTTAGACATTCCCGCTCGTCACGACAAGGTTATAAATTTTCCCGTGTGCGAGACTCCGATTGACGCAATCGCGGAAGTCAAACGTGTCTTGATCTCCGCTCAAATGCACCACTCACGGGCAATTTCAACTTTGACCACAAGCGAACAGACAGAGTTAGTCGGCAATTTAGTTTCAACGTTTGTCGGACCCGGTTGTGTTAATGGTCATACGATTCCGAGTCGGACTTATGGTCGCAAACTTTTGTCAATACTTGAGAAGATTGACAGGTCAGCGATGCACGATGCAGGTGAGGCGTTTATTCCGTTGCTCAATAAGAGTCTTATTGAGTTGCTTGACAAGTTGCCGGAAAATGCGTTGCCGTCGGTTTTGATTGGCGGTCAAACATTCCAACGTCTCGCGACATCCGCAGGCGATATTATTATCGGCGGTCGTGGCAATAACACTTACGATTTGGACAATCCTGATTTTCGTGATGTGGTTTGCGTGATTGATCTCGGCGGTGATGATACGTACCGTGATGGGACGAGCGGGTTGCATAGACCTGTTATGTTGATAATGGACTTGCACGGCAACGACACCTATTCCGCAACCCGACCGGGCGTACAAGGCGGTACGATTTTGGGAGTGTCGGTGTTGATTGATGTTGAGGGAGATGATCGTTATAACGCGGTTGATATTGCTCAAGGTTCATCTATTGGCGGAATCGGAATGCTTTTTGACTTCGACGGCAACGACAGCTACAAAGGTCTGCGGCGAGTGCAAGCTCACGCTTTGTCCGGTGTTGGCGTGTTGATTGATCGAGCCGGTCAAGATAATTATCACGCGGCAATGTGGGCGCAAGCATTCGGTGCGCCTGCGGGATTTGCGGTGTTGGAGGATACGTCGGGCAATGATCATTATTATTGCGGCGGTCTTTATATTGATTCTTATCCTGAGCATCCCGGCTATGATGGTTGGGGTCAAGGAATCGGTGCAGGTATACGCCAAGTAGCGAATGGCGGAATTGGAGTATTGTTGGAAGGAGCTGGTGATGACGTGTATGAGGTAGATTATTTCGGTCATGGAGGCGGGTACTGGTTGGGTGCCGGATTTGCAAGAGATTTTGGCGGCAACGATGTAAGACACGGCACCACGCTAACCGCATACAACGGCTCACCAAGACGAGAAAACAAATGGACTCGTTTCGCGAATGGTTTTGGTTGTCATTATTCGGTTGGGTATTGTTTTGACGATGAGGGGAATGATGTTTACGGCGGTACGATTATGGGAACCGGAATGGCGTGGGATTTGTCGATGGGTTATCTTTGCGATTTTAACGGCAGCGATAAATTCACCGCAACAGGAGGGATGACACAAGGAGTCGGTGCCGAAGGAAGCATCGGCGTGCTGTTTTCATACGGCGGTAACGATACATACAACGGTAGAAATCAAGCATACGCAAACAGCAATATTACTTATCATTCACCGTCAAACTGCGGTAGTAATTTCAGTTTTGTTATCAACTACGGCGGAACAGATACATACGGTTGCGGGGCAAAAAATAATGTCATTGTACAAAGAGGTTCAGCCGGAGGATTCTTGATCGATAGACCAACAAACAGCGAAGCAGCCGAAGAAATTGTAAAGTTGCAAAAGGCAATTGAATTGAGAACGAACGAAATCGCAGCATACGACGCTGAACAAGAACAACTGAAAAAAGAAGCCGCCGCAAAAGGAAGACGATACATCCCAAGAAAAAGAAGACCAGCTCCACTCACCGCAGAACAACAAAGAATCATCAGCGCAGTACCAGACTTCGGAGAACCAATAACATCAAAAATAACATCAACAGATACAAGCAAAAAATAAATGAACCGATTGTAATACGAAACTTGTAATACAAAACTGCAATACGAAACTTGTAACGCGAAACGAATTTCAAAATTCGTTGAATACTGCCGCTGAATTGATGACGATTTAGCGGAATGAGTTTAATCGTCATCGTACATTTTCCCCCTAACAAATTTTTAACACACAACACAACATTAAACATAACAAAACACAAATGAAACGTACTATATATCTTCTTGTGGTAGGGCTGATTGGTTTGGTTTTTTGCATGGCTGAATCTCGCGGCTTTACGAATCATTTTATTTCGGGTGCGGTGCAAGATAATTTAGCGGACGGGTTGCCGTATTCGCTTGATGATACGCTTGAGCCGGATTTGATTCCTGATTTTGTTTCCGGCGCGGCGCAGGATAATTTGGCGGATGATGTGCCGTTGCGGGTTGACGCACCGGTCAAGCCGATTAACAGGTTGATTGACAGATCGGACGCGAGAAATAATATTGCGTCAAAGAACCCGAACAACTTTGCCCAACAAAACAACATCTCGAATCCGAATCAGCAGAATCCGCAATTTGATCTATCGAAAAATGTATCTCAACACGCGTCGAATGTGATTGATTTGTCGTTGAAGCTTGAGCCGCCTTCGCGGATTTTTGTTGATGAGAGTTTGCCGGAGTTTAAGAGTGATTATGTACTTGTCCAATACACCGAAGAGAAAAGCGGCAACAAGGCAAAGTCCACAAAACGTAACGCCAAAACGAACAACACCGCACACAATCACACTCACAAACATGACAGTATTGAGGTTCGTGAAGATGATATTGATAGTGCTGTCAAGGTTGCGGATGCAGGTGCGACTGCGACGAATATCAGGTCTGGCAAGCCGTCTGCGTCGTTGCCGGATTCGATGTTGCAGTCGATTCAAGCTGCGTTGAAAGCAAACTCGAATCGCGCGATTACGACTGTCAACAACACGCCTGCGGATGTGATTTTGACTGCGTTGCCTTATGGTGCGGACGCGAAAATTTGGCAACCGGACACGAAGGCACAGCCGAAGAATTCAAGAAACAAAAATACGCCGACGGGCAATTATATTTATTCGATTGGGACGTTGTGTTGGAATTATGCGTGCAGCGGCAAGACGCTTTTGCGGAGTGACGGCAAGAATGTTTATGCTAGAGTTGGCGCCGGTTATCAATCCCGACCCGGTACGTTTTTAGCTTTGTTGGCGATGTCGAATATAATGCCGAATTATGAGTTGAAGGTTGGCGGCGGGATTTACAATATTGGTCATTTGATTGTGTCGGAGAAGAGTGGTGTTTCAAAGGGGAGCAACATGTCGATGGTTCTTGTTGGATTATCTTTTTATGGTACGCCGACGGAGTCGTGGAAGAATGATCTTGGCGAGACGTGGAGTATAGAGCGAATGGTTATTGAGGAGTTGAATCGACCGATTGATCAGGGGACAAGTGATGTTACGGATTGGTTGCTTGGTTTGACGGCGGCGGTGAATTTGTATGAGGAGGAGAATGTTCCGTTGCGCGGTGCGGTGGCGTTAGCAAAAAAACAAATTGGCGTATATCAAGAGTGGGTTTTGTCGGTGCAGAATGAGAATTATCTTTGGCATCCAAAATTTTTCTTGTATCGCGGAGTTGGTGCTGACAATTTTGAAACGCTTTACGCGAGTGGTCATATTTTGCGTTGGCTGGTGTTATCGTTATCGGACGAGAGATTGCAAGACACAAGAGTAAAACGATCCATCAATAACCTAATCGCCGCAATAAACCGCGTACCAACAAACCTACCCGCCGGCTCACTAAGCGATAGACAACTAGAAGGATTAGCCGTCTCACTACAAACAATCTCAATATACAAACAAAGAATCTACGGAATAGACGAATAAAAAAACTGAACAGTCAGTCGGCTACGCCGACAATTGCCGCGAAGCATCGCAGACTGGAACGCGGGTGTCCCGCCTTGCTATGCCACACATCTTTCGATATCTTATTTTTTGAGAATACGGAATAAACAAAATATGCGAAACAAACGAAATTTTACCATCA
>JAISQS010000701.1 GCA_031274045.1 Planctomycetaceae bacterium
AAGGGGCGGGAAAATTTTTGGAATTTCTACCGCCCAAAATCAAAACGTTTCCCGCCCCTTTTTTTGGCGAACCAACGCGAAACGTTGGGGCGGTTACAAATATCAAAATCTTTCCCGCCCCATTTGGGACGAGGGCAAGCCTCGCCCCTACGTTGCCGGCGCGTGTTGGTTTGGGCGGTAGAAATTCCAAAATTTTTCCCGCCCCGTTGGGGACGAGGGCAAGCCTTGCCCCTACATTGTCGGCGCGTGTTGGTTTGGGGGGTAGAAATATCAATGCGTTGCCCGCATCATAGATAGAAGCAGAACAAATTCAAACAGATACATAACAAACCCTACCAATTCAACTCAGACGACTCCTCCCAATGCTCATACAGAAAAGATATCTTCTCCTGCTCCTCCCTAATCTCAGCATAAATCGAACGAACACGCTCCCCATCACGCGCAATCTCAGGCTTGAGAAGGTCGTCGTTAAGAGACATGATTTGAGTCTCACGGGCAAAAATCTCCTCCTCTATATCACTAATCTTGCGGAACGGGAATTTACGCGTCCGTTTTTCACCGGTCTTGTTGGGGGTGTTCGCTTGCTTGTTGGGGTCTTTCCCTTGCCGGATTTTCCAATGTTCTACGTCACGGATTCCGGTATGTTGTTTTTTTGGGGTTGTATGTTTTGTGTTTTGGCGGTTCGTGTAATGTTGGTTTTGGGGCTGTTCAAGATTCGTTTTCTTCTCATGCTCTTTTTGTCTGGCAGCCTCTTTCCAATTGTTCTGGGCAATCTGTTTGTTTGTCAAATTTGTTTTCGTCCGTGAGTCAAATTTTTGTTGTTGGGAAGTTTTTTTTGTGTCTTGTTGCGGTGTTTTTTGGTTTGGGGGAATCTCGTTTTGGGATGGGGAGTTTATTGTGTTGAACGGGTCGGACATTAGTCCTTTTGATACCATTTGCCGGAACGTGGAATAGTTGCCCTCAAGCGTTTTGAACTGCGCGTTCGGCTGCATGACAAGAATATGATCCGCAACACGATCAACAAAATACCGATCATGCGAAATAAATAAAACCGTCCCCCCAAACTCCCGCAACGCCTTCTCCAATCCACTCCGCGCCCAAATATCAAGATGATTCGTCGGCTCATCCAAAATGAGAACATTGGCATCGTCAGCAGATAATTTAGCCAACGCCGCCCGACAACGTTGCCCGCCGCTCAAACTCGAAACACTCTGCAACTGCTGATCCCCAGTCAACCCAAACGCCCCAAGCAAATTCCGACGCGCAGGCTCCTCAAGAATCTTTTTCGCCGGACGTATAGCATCGACAACTTGCATCGCGTCATCAAGAACATGAAGCTGCTGGTCAAAATACCCAACCCTCAACCCCGCCCCATGAATCACCACCCCACCATCAGCAACAATCTCACCCAACAAACAACGCAAAAACGTAGTCTTCCCACAACCATTCGGACCAAGTATCCCCCAACGCTCTCCACGCTCAATATTGAACGTCAAATTTTGGAATAAAGGAACAACCTCTCCACCCTCGCCGCCGAATCCTTTGGACAAATCCTCAACACGGAAAATAATATCACCCGCACGCGACGGCTTGGGAAAATTCATGGACGGCACATCAATTTTTCGCGGCAACTCAGCCGGAGTCTCCATCAAACGATCCAACTTCTTCCGGCGATCCTCCGCTTGGGCAGCCTTCATCCCATAATGATTCCGGCGTATAAACTCCTTCGCCTTCTCCACCTCCTCAACATACTTCTCATACGTCCGCGTCTGCACCGCAAGACGCTCTTCTTTGAGCAACACATATTTGGAAAAATTGCCCGGATAATCGTCAACAGTCCCCCGATACAACTCAAACGTCCGATTAGTCACACGATCAAGAAAATAACGATCATGCGACACAAGAATCACCGCCGCAGATGTCTCCTGCAAGAAGCTTTCAAGCCACTCAGTCGCCGCAAGATCAAGATGATTCGACGGCTCATCAAGCAACATTATGTCAGGCTCCTCCAAAAGCAATTTTGCAAGATTCAAACGATTCATTTCACCGCCGCTAATATTTTGCACGGACTTATCAAAATCGTCGTCAGTAAATCCAACTCCATGCAAGATTCTCGCGACCCTGTGGTCGAGTTGGTATGCGTCGTGGCGTTGGAGGAATTCGTGTATTTTGTCGTATTGGGCGGAGAGTTTTAGGAGTTCGGTGTCGTTTGTTGTTTTCGCCATCTCGCTGGCAATCCGCTCAGCCTTATGCTGCATCTCAATCAACTGCGTAAGAGCAAGCCGCGCCTCTTCAATAATGGTTCTATCAATATCGGTATCGGGGCGTTGTTCGAGGTATCCGATGGCGGTGCCGGCGGCTTTGTCAATGGAGCCTTTTTCGGATTCTTCGCGGTTTGCGAGGATGTTTAGCAGTGTAGTCTTGCCGCAACCATTCGGACCAACAAGACCAACCTTATCACCGGCTCTGAGTTGAAAAGAAACATCTACCAAAACCGCCTCTGCGGAAAAATGCTTTCGTAAATGCTCTACGGATAAAATGACTTCCATGTAAGTTTCGGAATATTAAGTTAGGAATTTAAGTTGACAAAATACAGATTCAATTTGCCAAATCCAGTATTCAATTTGACAAAACGAGTATTCAATTTGACAAATCCAGTATTCAATTTGCCAAATCATGAAATTAAGTTGACAAGGCATGAATACAACACGACGAGGTAGGAAATTAAGTTAACGAGGTAGGAATTTAAGCTGACGAGGTAGGAATGCAACACGACGAGGTAGGAATTTATTATTCATGTCAATTCGTTGACACAAAAATATAAGATTGTCAATAAAAAAAGTCTATTGTTATTGCATTTGATGTTCTTTGTCGTAATCGGCGGCTTTTTGCAAGAATTCATCAAGCGTGTAATTCTTGTCAAAATAATTCCGTTGCCACTCGGTATAGTCGAAACTATTACGCAGTAACTCAGATATAAATATCTCCGTTTCGATTATACCCAAATTATTGACGAGCAATTCCATTGCTTCTTTTTTGATAACTAACGGACTACGCATTTTTATCTCCCTTCTATTGATCTGATAAAATCCACCGGATTGCAAACGATAATTTCGTTTCCCGAATGTCTGTAATATATCAGCGAAATATCCGCTCTAATCAACCTATTTATGACACTAAAACGTATTTTAGCACGCAGATGACACAGATTCTAATGATATTCGCAGATAGAAGATTAGCAGACAAAAGTATACCGACATCTATAACAAAAATCTGCGCAAATCCTGATAATCCGCGTTATCCGCGTGCTAAAAAAGGTTGTTTTACTAACACGTTGCCAATTTTCTCCGATATATTACGAATATCTTAATAAATATTACATGCTATTTTGTTTTATTATTGTTGCGCTTTTTGGGTTATTTTGGTCGTGGGTGCGGTGGGAGGAATCGTCTACTATTACGGAGTACACTTCTTCAGATGCTCTTGATCTTTCTTGCGGGAATATCCATTGTTTTTCACGGTAACATAACCAATAAACATACCCCGCAACCAACGCCAATACCACCCCAATCGATGCCGCTTGCAAAAATAATAACGCCGATACCGCACTGTAAAAAAGAGCAGCAAAAAAACTCACACACAACACAAAAACCGAACCAATATAACGCACCTTTGGAAAATAAATCAAAAGAAGACCAACAAACAACACCACCGAACTCGACAACAAAACCAACACCGGTCTGCCAACCACAACAAACTCCGTCAACTCCGGCGGAGATATCGAACTAAACAAAAATTGAGAGGCATTGTCAGGAATCACAACATCCTCAACTATCTTGCCGGAAATACCAACATCACCCATCACCAACAACGGCTTACGCCGCACAAAAAGACTGTTGTACGTTTGACGATACTCCGAAATCCAACCCTCCGGCAAAAACAAAATATGTCTGTTCGGCGAAAGAATCAATTGCCAATACGCACGCCGAACAAGAACCTCGTTGTCAAATTGCGGAAACGAAAGCTGAATCTTGTTACGGAAATTACCGGCAACCTGATACCACACCTCAATCGGAATCAACCGACCATTCTCAGATTCCAACATCGGAATCGATAACTCCAAACCAGCCGATAGCTCCACCGGAATACTCTCACCGCCCTTCTTCACCGCAACCTTACCGGCAACAACACGCTCCGGCAACTTAATAACAACTACATCCCGACTCGTATTGATCAAATATACCGCACGATCAACACGCACCGTATCCGTAAGCCAAGTCTGAACCCACGACCGCTCAACCATCGATAACCCAAAAATATCATGCTCACCCGCCGAAACCAACAGATGCAAACGATACGGATCACGCCGCAATAAATCCACCACCACAACATCACCAACACCCCTCAGGTCAACATTGACACCCGCCCCCAAATCATCACGCATGTCCGCGTTAAAATCAACCGGATCCCGCTCAACCGTATTCGTAGTCGTTGTGTTGTTGTCGTGTTTGTCAATTTCGGTTTTGTGATTGTATGCGGTTGATTCGAATATGGTTGTTCGTAGGAGTTGTAGGCGTGATTTATTGGTTGTGGTTTTGTTTTTGTTGTCGGTCAAGTTTTCTTTTGTGGTGTTGTTGTTTTGTTCAGTGTTGATTTGTTGTTGTGTGATTGTTCCGTTGTTTTTCCAATTTGGTTTTGATTCGTCGTGTAGTTCTGTGTTTACTCCGGCGGGTGCGAAGATGTTTACTTTGTGTGAGTTTATTTTGGCGTTTGTTGGTTTGACGAATGGGAGTAGAACGGACGCGGACAAATCTTTCGTGACATTGATTGGGGGCAAAGAATACTGTATTCCAAGATTGAATTTGCCGATCATTGCTTCGGGCAATATTATGAATTTTTTGACGTATTCATCTTTTTTTTGCTCGTCTGTTTTGCTTGTTGCCGCGACATCCCGCAGGCGTAGGAAGGTGCTTCCTATGAAGACTTGGATGCCTCCGTACTCTCCGGTTCCGTGCGCGTCAAGCGAACGCGGCACCTCAAAATCAAGCCGGTCAACCGGCTCATAAGCGACATCATACGTTACCGTCTCTGTCACTTGTTCGTTTGACGCGAGCAATCTTACGTTTGTGTTAATCTCTGCGCGGAGTTCTTGATCGTGTGGTTCTATTTTGGCAACTAAAATCGGGTCGGGCAAATTGGACTGGTATATTAACGGTTCGCGTTGTCGTTGGGGCAAGTCGATATTTATGTCGGCGGTTCGCCGGTTTATCCGCGTCAAGCCGGATGATCGCGGTTCAGTTTTCGCAGACGAGGAGACCGGAAAAATATCTATATTGTCCGCCGGAATAACCGCTATCACAGACGGCTCAACCCAGCTCGCTTGCGGTTGAGGGAATCGCAAGACCAGCTCTTTTTGTTCCGTCGTCAGCTCTTTTTGCTCCGTTGTCAGCTCTTTTTGTTCTGTCGTCAGCTCTTTTTGTTCTGTAATCGGGTCTGTTTCTTGTGCTGAATCCGGCTTGGCTTCTTTGGGCAAGCTGTCAATTTGTCTGTGCAAGTTTAATTCTATCTCAAATTCATCGTCAACTATATTCGAGACGGGTATGTTCAAAATGCCGTCGTTATTTAGTTCGATTCCGCCGACATTGACGATGTTTGCGGGTGAGATTTTTCCGTTCCATTGCCAATCAAACAACTGTATCCGCAATGTCTGGCTGTTAGAGCCGGGTACCGAACAGACAAAACGTGCGGTCATTGAGACGGTGTTTTTTGCTATGTTTACTTGGTATTCGGGTTTTATGTTTGTGCGGACTTGTGGGGAGATGATTTGTCCTCGCAGCAAGAAAGGTTGTAGTGTGAATCTGAATTGTGTGGAGTTGCTGTTGTTATTGATTGCGGTTTGTGGTGGTTGTGTGGGTGTTGTTTCTGGGGTGGGGGTTGTTGGCGGGTTTAATATTGTTTGTGTTGTGTTGTTTGTGGGGTCGATGCGGTTAATGCCTCTGACGGCTCGCCAATTTGGGCGTAATCCGTCGGGAACGGTGATTGATAGTGTTCCGTATTGTCGTTGTGCGCCGATGACTTCGAATCCTTCTATGTCGTTCCATTCGTTTGTTTGTGGGGTTGCGGCGGGTGTTGTGGTGGTGGTTGGTTGTGTGAATCGGCGTGTTGCAAGCAATCGGACGTTTAGGGTGCCTGATATTTTTTGTGGTGTTTGTATTTCAATGATTGTGGTTTGGTTTGTGTTGGTGTTATTGTTTTGGTTGTTGTGGTGGGGGTGTTGTTTGTTGAGTGTGTTGAGTTCTTCTGTTGAGAGGGTGCGGATTGAGTAGCCGTTGTTTGTTGCGAATTTCTCTGAGTTTTCTGTGTCGAGTGCGGCTTCTTTGGGCAAGCGAATCAGGAATTTGTCAAAACTATTCTGCAAGCATCTAATCGGCAATGTCGCGTCGTATGCGATGAATCGCGGATCAAGTTGTGCGATGATGGATGCGTCTTTGATTTCGATGACGGGTCTGTTTTCGATCTGTTCAATATTTTTCTTGCGCCAGGTAATATCGAAGTTAGGTTTGAGTCCGAGCAAAGTGAATTGTGTATTGTTTCCGTTATTTGTTTGTGTGGTGTCGAGCAAGGTGTCTTGGTTTGTGTTTGCGATGATGTTTGGTGTGGGGATTGTCAAGATGAATTGTGAGCTGACGGCTTGTGGAAAGGATATGGAGAGTCGTCGTCTTCCGTCTGTTAATTTTGTTGTGGGGAACCAGAGGTTTAGTTTTATTTCGTGGTATTGTTCTGATTTTTTTGGGGTGGTGGGGTTATTGTTTTGGATTTTTGGTGAGATGACGGCAACATATTGCCCGTTGGTCGGGTCAACTGTTAGAAAGAAGTTTGAGTTTCCGGTGTATTGGTATGGTTGTTGTTTTTGGTTTTGAGTTTGTGTGGTTGGTGGGAGGATGCCTTCTTTGAGGTTGAGGGGGATTTTTATGGTTTTTTCGGAGATTGTTGTGATGGAGAGTAGTATTGTGGATTCGATTTTTTGGTCTGTTAGTTTACCTTGTGCGGTTATTTTGTTGATTGTGTAGTTTTGTGGGGCAATATTTTCGTCTCGTGTGATGAAGCGGGCAAATTCTTCCAGTACGTCAACAGACCAATCTCCGGGCAAAACTACCGAATGACTATTGCCTGTGTTGAACAAGATGACGGAGTCGTGTTTTTCTCGTTCGATGGTTGTTGTTCGTTTTGGGGTGGTGTTTTGGTTTTGTTCGGTTTGGGGTTGTGTTGTTGTGGGGTTGTTGTTTGGTTGTGTTGTTCTGTTTGGCGGGAAAAAATTCGGAGGCAGCGGCGCGGGGAGGGGCGGCAACGGCGAAGCGGGAGTTATCGGCTGTGGGGAGGAGTTATTTGGCGGGTAATTTGGTGAGCCGTTTGCTGAGGGGAATGACAAGTTTGAGCCGGTTTGTGCTGACAGATTGTTGGGCAAGAGCAGAATTGAGTTGATCAAGAGCAGGATTGCGTAGATCAAAAGGAGTGTAAAACCAAAATAAAATTTTCCTGATAAATTTTTCATAATGAACAAAACGTACAATAAAATTTGTTGACGGCAAAAAATAAAAGCTGCCAATACGATTCAAACCTTCCGGCAAACGAGGGCGACTTTCCGGCGAACGATCCAAACCTTCCGGCGAACGAGGGCGGCATATCAAGCACGGGCAATTTCTTGACGGTTGTTGGGTTGATTATTTTTTTTGGGGTGGATTCTGCTTGCGTGATGGGTGAAATTTTTCTGATTATTTCGGATTTTGTGGGGGTGTTACACTGTGTCTTTTATTCGCAGTATCAACGCCCTGAAAGGGCAACAAGCTCATAGCGTAGGGCAACGCCCTACGAAAGGGATTCACAAAC